>JAJZHE010000204.1 GCA_021804655.1 Acidobacteriota bacterium | reverse complement strand
CTGGGCCTGATTCCGCGCATCGATACGCCTACCAGTTATCCGGTGGTTCCGCTGGGCATCGCCGTCGCCACGTTTGTCTACTACCATTATCACGGATTCCGAGAGCAGGGATTCGTCGGCTACCTGAAGCATTTTGCCGGTCCGATCTGGTGGATTGCTCCGCTGCTCTTTCCCATCGAGATCATCTCGCACTGCGCGCGCGTCATGTCGCTGACCATTCGTCTGTATGCGAACATGTTTGCCAGTGATCTGGTCACGCTGGTCTTCTTTTCGTTGGTGCCGCTGGGCATTCCTGTCATCTTCCTCGGCCTGCACGCCATGGTTTCCATCATTCAGGCTTTTGTCTTCATGCTGCTGGCGATGATCTATCTCTCGCAGGCGGTTGCGCACGAGCATTGAGTCGATTTTCGCGCGAGCGAAGAGCGCTCGCACGCTGCCTTGAAGGGTTTTTGAGGAGCGTTATCAAGATTGCCGCCGAAGAGCGCTTCCGCTTCGGAACAGGCAAGGTCGCAAGCGTGAGGGGGCCAGCACGGTGAGCCTCAACCACCCACTGGCGACCGCAAAACAGGGAAGCAGGAGAACGCAATGAAGAAACTGCAATCGATTCTGATGGTTCTTTCCACGCTTTGCTTCGCCATTCCGGCTCTGGCCGATGGTGGATCGGGCGTCGTCGATCTGGCACCCATCGGCGCCGGACTGGGCATCGCGCTTGCTGCCGGCCTCTGCGGCCTGGGACAGGGCAAGGCAACCGGCAGCGCCGTCGAAGCGCTGGCTCGTAACCCCGGAGCGCGCGCCGGCATTCAGCTTCTGCTGGTGCTGGGTCTCGCCTTCATCGAGTCCCTCACGCTCTTCACGCTGGTCATCATCTTCGCGAAGATCAAGTAACGCCTGATTGACCCAGCTTCTCGCTGGTAAGCGGCAAAAGCGTGTCTCATCGATGCCAACGTGGCTTCGGTCGATTTCCTGAGACCCGCTCAAGCGAAAGAAAGCCCGGTTTCGCATGATGCGAAACCGGGCTTTTGTTTTATGCGATGAGGATGATTCATGCCAGATCGAAACGATCGAGGTTCATCACCTTCGTCCAGGCTGCAACAAAATCCTGTACAAAGGCGCTCTGCCCGTCGTTTGCGGCATAGACCTCAGCCAATGCGCGAAGCTGCGAGTTGGAGCCGAAGACCAGATCGACAACGGTCGCCGTCCAGCGTAGATCGCCGCTCTTGCGATCGCGGCCTTCCAACACGTTTTCGTCCTCCGCCGAACGCTGCCACGCTGTGCGCATATCCAGCAGATTGACAAAGAAATCATTCGTCAATTCGCCAGTACGCTTGGTGAAGACGCCATGCGCGGAGTGGTCAAAATTTGCCCCCAGCGCGCGCAGGCCGCCGATCAGCACCGTCATCTCCGGCGCGGTCAGCGTCAGCAACTGTGCCTTGTCCAGCAGCAGGTCAGTCGCCTTGGTTTCCAGCCCTTTGCAGACGTAGTTGCGGAAGCCGTCCCCGACTGGCTCCAGCACTGCGAATGAGTGCACGTCGGTCTGCTCCTGCGTAGCGTCGACGCGGCCCGGTGTAAACGGAACCTTGATCGCATGGCCAGCCTTCTTCGCTGCGGCTTCCACCGCAGCGCCACCGGCCAGCACAATCAGGTCTGCCAGCGAGATTTTCTTTCCGCCTGCCTGTGCTGCATTGAACTTCTGCTGAATCGCTTCGAGCTTCGCCAGCACCTGCGCCAGTTCCTCCGGCTGATTCACTGCCCAGTCCTTCTGCGGAGCCAGGCGAATGCGTGCGCCATTGGCTCCGCCGCGCTTGTCGCTGCCGCGGAAGGTGGACGCCGATGCCCAGGCCGTGGCCACCAACTGCGCAATCGAGAGACCGGAGGCCAGTACTTCCGCCTTCAGCGCCTCTGCATCCTGCTCGTTGACCAACGCATGATCGACTGCCGGAATGGGATCCTGCCAGATCAACACTTCCTGGGGCACCAGTGAGCCAAGATAGCGCGCAACCGGGCCCATATCGCGATGCGTCAGCTTGAACCACGCGCGCGCAAAGGCATCGGCCAACTCCTCGGGATGAGCCAGGAAACGCCGCGAAATCTTCTCATACGCGGGATCAACCCGCAGAGCAATATCCGAAGTCAGCATGAATGGCGCATGGCGCTTCGATGGATCGTGCGCATCCGGAATACTCCCCGCGCCTGCGTTATCCTTGGGCTTCCACTGGTGCGCTCCCGCCGGACTCTTTGTCAGCTCCCACTCATAGCCGAAGAGCGTCTCAAAGTAGCCGTTGTCCCAACGAATCGGGTTTGGTGTCCATGCACCTTCCAGGCCGCTGGTGATCGTGTCCCCGCCTTTGCCCGTGCCAAAGCTGTTCTTCCAGCCCAGGCCCATCTCCTCCATCGGAGCTGCCTCAGGTTCCGGCCCCACATGGCTCGCCGACGCGGCACCATGCGTCTTGCCAAAGGTGTGCCCACCGGCGACCAGGGCGACCGTCTCCTCGTCGTTCATCGCCATGCGCGCAAAGGTTTCGCGAATGTCGCGCGCCGAGGCCAGCGGGTCGGGATTGCCGTTTGGACCCTCCGGATTCACGTAGATCAGTCCCATCTGCACCGCAGCCAGCGGATTGGCCAGTTCGCGGTCGCCGCTGTAGCGCTTGTCGCCCAGCCACGTTGTCTCCGGACCCCAGTCGATATCCAGCTCCGGCTCCCAGATGTCTTCGCGACCGCCGCCAAAGCCGAAGGTCTTCAGACCCATCGACTCCAGCGCCACGTTGCCCGCCAGAATCATCAGATCGCCCCAGGAGAGTTTGCGGCCATACTTCTGCTTCACGGGCCAAAGCAGGCGACGCGCCTTGTCCAGGCTCGCATTGTCCGGCCAGCTATTCAGCGGAGCAAAACGCTGTGAGCCATGACCCGCTCCGCCGCGTCCATCGTGAATGCGATAGGTGCCCGCAGCGTGCCACGCCATGCGAATGAAAAACGGCCCGTAGTGACCATAGTCGGCAGGCCACCAGTCCTGCGAATCCGTCATCACTGCATGCAGGTCTTGAACCACCGCGTTCAAATCGAGGCTCTTGAACTCCTCGGCATAGTTGAACTCCTCGCCCAGAGGATTGGAGAGCGACGAGTGCTGGTGCAGAATCTGCAAATTGAGCTGCTCGGGCCACCAGTCGCGAACACCCTTTCCGCCGGCCTTGGTGTGTTGCAACATCGCGCCTGTATATGGGCACTTCGTTTCGTTCGACATGTTTTCTCCTGTTGTCGTCTGCGAGAGACGCACTCATTCAGTATAGAAGTTGTCCAGGAGTCTGCACGCATCGGAATGTGATGCAACGAAAAGCAGTCCAATTGCCTTGCATATATCGCCCGCTCTTGACTGCCTATAATCAACACCATGGCCGTTTGTTGCATCATCGCCGCCGCCGGAGCCAGCCGCCGCCTCGGCCATCCCAAGCAACTTGTGCGGCTCGACGGCGAGACGCTGATCGAGCGCAGCGTACGCGTCGCTCACCAGGCTGGTGTCAAGCGCGTTCTCGTCATTCTTGGCGCGCATGCGCAACAGATCCGTCCGGTGCTGCAACCGCCCTCGCCATCGTTCATCATTCTTGAAAACACGCAGTGGCAGCAAGGGCTTTCGTCGTCGATTCGGCTCGGCATGGATCATCTTCGCGCGTGTCCGGATTGTGATGGCGCATTGCTGATGACCTGCGACCAGCCCCACATTACCGCGGCTCATCTGCACGCGCTGCTCAGCACCTTTGATGCGCACCAACGCCAATGCCTCGTCGCTTCCGGTTACGGTGCAATCGTGGGCATTCCCGCCGTCTTTCCACGAGCTTTATTTCCTGCGCTCAGCGTTTTGACCGGCGACGAAGGCGCGCGTTCGCTGCTGCGCAGCACCACGGGGCCAGCACCCGTTGTCGTGCCCTGCGAAGCGGCGTCCCTTGACATCGACACCCCCGACGATGAG
>JAJZHE010000203.1 GCA_021804655.1 Acidobacteriota bacterium | reverse complement strand
ATGGGGCCGTTCAGGTGGAGAAATTCCTCGCCACCCTGCTCCGAAGAAAACACAGTGACGGTGGTTCCGGATTGGCTGGTCAGCGTGAGGCTGGCAAACGAGAGGCTGAACGCGGAAAGTTTGTCGTTTGCGGTGCTGGTGGCCAGCAGTGTGACGGAAGTGTTTCCAGCAGGGGGTGGAGTGGAGCTGCTGCCGCCGCAGCCGACCAGCGCAACGAGAAAAAGAGCTGCGATAACCGACGAACAACTACGGGAAAGTGAGTGGGAATGTGCCGCCATGCGCGCGTCCTCTCGACCAGTGAATCTCGGAGAGCCAGACGTACGGGAACTACTTCGAGTTGAAATCACGATAATGTGGGCAAAAAACGGGTGTCAAGCAGGCAGGTGGAAGGTCTTCCGATGAGATGAAAAGCCGGATCAGTGCTGATGGAAGGGCCAGTGGTGGTGGCGGCGGGCGCGGAAGAGGTAGAGGATGGAGCCGGAGGCAGCGATGGCGGCGGCGGCGGCGAGTTCGGTGAGCGGATGCGGTCGAAAGGCGAGGATGAAGAGAAATCCGGCGATGGCGGCAAAGACCGGGAGCGGGTAAAGCGGCATGCGAAAGGGTCGCGGCATCTCTGGATGTTGGCGGCGAAGAGCAAGCAGGCCGAAGTGCTGCAGCAGGAATTGCAGCAGGATGCGAATGACAACAAGCAGTGCGATGACCTGGCCGAGCGAGAAGAAGCAGAAGAGCGTGGCGGTGAGACCAAGAGCCACCAGCGAACGGTGCGGAAAGCCGTGGCGAGGATGAAGAGCGTCAAGCGAGCGAAAGAAATTGCCGTCGCGCGCGGCGGCCCAGGGAACCCGGGAGTAACCGAGCAGAAGTGAAAAGACGCTGGCGAATGCGCTCCAGAGAACAAGCGTGGCCAGGACGCGGGCGGCAGTGGAACCAAAGGCAGCGCGGGCAAGGTCGGCGACAAGTGCGATGCGATCCGCGGAGTGACCGGTCATGAGCGTGCCGGATTGCAGCGCCGACAGCAGCGCGAAGTTCATGGCGAGATAAAGCGCGGCGACGATGGCCAGCGAAAGCAGGATGGCGCGGGGGATGGTGCGCTGGGGGTGGCGAACCTCCGAGCCGAGGAAGCAGATATTGTAGTAACCCCAGTAGTCGTAGCAGGCGATGAGCGTGGCCTGAGCCAGCGCCGGCGCAAAGGCCAGAGTCGGCCAGCCGACGAGCGAACCGAGTGTGGGTGCGGGGTGAAGCCGCGCGGAAACGACGACTCCTGAGGCGACAACACCGACGATGGTGACGAGGACACCGAAGAAAAGAATCCAGGCGATGCGGGTGACGGCGGTGAGGTTGCGATAGAGCAGTGCGGTGACGAGCAGACAGGCTGCCGCAGCGATGAGGTTGGTGAAATGGAGAAACGGAAAACCGGCGATGGGTGCAGCAAGCGCGGGCCAGAGCCAGGCAGTGAATGCAGCGACGCCAAGACATCCGGAGGCAATGGAAAGCGGTGCGGAGAAACTGAGTTGCCATACGTAGAGAAACGAGACCCAGCGTCCGGCGCGACGAGGATTGTAAATCTGGCGCAGAAAGGCATAGGAACCGCCTGCATCCGGGAATGTGGCGCCGAGTTCAGCCCAGACCAGCCCGTCACAGAGAGCGATGAAGGCTCCCAGCAGCCAGGCCCAGGCAGAGAACCGCGCACCGGCGGTGGCGAGGATGATGGGCAGCGTGACGAAGGGACCGACGCCGATCATCTCCATCATATTCAGCGCAACGGCTGTGGACAGGCCGAGACGACGGGCCAGCGCGGGGTGAGCGCGATGAGCGCGGGTGGGGTTCGGCGTGGGCGATGTGTGGGAAGGTTGGGACATGAGCGGCGGGCGACTAGGCGGATTGTACACTGGCGATGAGATGAAACACGCGATGAACAGACAGATGGCAGCATGGGTGGCGCTGGCAGCGATGGTGACAGCGCAGACGGCAACGATGGGACAGGCCATTGCGCAGGACGCAAAGACCGGCAGCGCGGTGGTGTATCCGGCAGCGCGTGAGCAAGCGGAGGCGCTGGCCGTGGATCGCGGAGCGGCGGGTCTGGCGCGGAGCCTGAAGCAGTTGGGAACCTGGGCAAGCGTGATGGATATTGTGGCGCATCCGGATGACGAAGACGGCGGGATGCTGAGCTATGAAAGTCGCGGCGTGGGCGCGCGCGCCAGCCTGCTGACGCTGACGCGCGGCGAAGGCGGCCAGAATGCGATGTCCGCCGATACGGACGACGCTCTGGGAGTGTTGCGAACGAATGAGTTGCTGCGCGCGGATGCCTACTACGGGGCGAGGCAATACTTCGGCACGGAGGCTGATTTTGGCTTCTCCAAGACGCAGCAGGAGGCGTTTGGGCAGTGGGGGCATGATCGAGTGCTCTACGATGCGGTACTGGCGATTCGGCGGGAGCGTCCGCTGGTGCTGATGGCGACATTTGTTGGCGGAATTACGGATGGGCATGGGCAGCACCAGGTCTCTGGCGAGATCGAGCAGGAGGCGTATCTGGCGGCAGGCAATCCGTCCGTCTTTCCAGAGCAGTTGAAGGCCGGGCTGAAGCCATGGACGCCGCTGAAGGTCTATGGCCGGGCACCGTTTGCGCCGGTGACGGACAAGGGTATGTTCGATTACGCGACGGGCAAGTGGGCGCCGGCGCGCTTCTACAACTACGTGACGAAGATCTGGTCGGACAAGGCTCCGACAGCGGATGTGGCGATTCCGACGGGCGAGTGGAATGCGGTGGACGGGCTGAGCTATCAGCAGATTGCGCGAACCGGATGGGGCGAGCAGCGGTCGCAGTATGGTGGCGGAAATCCGACGCTGAGTGGCGGGGGCGGCAGCGAATATCACCTGTGGGCATCGCGCGTGAAGGCGGGTGCGGATTCCGAGAGCGGAATTTTTGCAGGGATTCCAGTGGGCATCGAAGGAATGGCGTGGCTTGCGACGCGCGATGGCACCGCGGCTCCCAACTGGCTGAAGGACGGTCTGGCGCAGATGGCCGCCACTGTGCATGCAGCTCAAGCGGGCTATCGCGCACAGACTCCGGAGGAGATTGCGCCGGAGTTGAAGCAGGGCCTGGTGGAAACGCGCGGACTGCGGGCGCGCGTGGTGGCCAGCGCAATAGCGGAGCCGGGAAAGACGTATCTGGCCGATGAACTGGGGCGCAAGGAGCAGCAGTTTGAGACCGCTTTGAGCCAGGCGCTGGGGTTGGATTTGCAGGCCTTCACGGTGCGAAGCGCGAAGGCCAGTGGCGGGCCGTTCGGAGGCGGGATCGACGAGACGCCGCAGAGCGCTGTGCCGGGAGAAAAGCTGCTGGTGCGCGTGCATACGAGCATTGCGGCGCAGAACGTGAAGCTGGAGCGCGTGTGGCTGCGGGGAACCGACGATCGGAAGTGGACCGAAGGCTCGATGGCGAATCCGGCAGGAGATGCGACGCTCGATGCGACCGTGCCCGCGGATGAGCCGCCGACGGAGCCGTACTTCACGCGTCCGACGGTGGAGCAGCCGTACTATGACGTGAACGAGGCAGGACTGCGCGGAGAGCCGTTTGGGCCATATCCGCTGGAGGCCTGGGCGCAGTTTGCGTATGAAGGTGTGCCGGTGCGGATGGGCGAAGTGGTGCAGGCGATGCATCGGGAGCCAGGTCGTGGCGGAGTCTTTGAACCGCTGGTGGTGACGCCGCCAATCGGAGTGAGCGTGGAGCCGCAGGCACAGATTCTGCCACCGGATGGTCGTCCGCTGACGGTGCGCGTGATGGTGCATGCCGAGCAGGCGGCAAGCGGAACGGTGCGGCTGAAGCTGCCCGCTGGCTGGACATCCGTGCCGGTGCAGGCATCGTTTGCGCGGAAACAGGCTGGCGATGCCGAGCCGGTGAGTTTTCAGGTGACGCCGCCAGCCGCGGTGACGGAGAAGAATTCGATTGCAATCGGTGCCGTTGCAGAGTGGAACGGG
>JAJZHE010000056.1 GCA_021804655.1 Acidobacteriota bacterium | reverse complement strand
GGACGGCTCGCGCTCCATTTCGCTGAAAAATCTCCAGCGAGCTTGTAAGCGTGGGCATGGAATTGATTGCAGGAAGGACGTCTGGCTGCACGCCACGCCGCTGCATCTCTTCGATCAGGTGCTCGGCAGAAATTGCGACAGTGACTGAAACCGCGCGGCGCTGCCGAACTTCATTTTTGAGAATACGCAAAGCTTCTTCTACCGAGTTGACGACAAAATCTGCAAGCGCATCCCGCATGGCGCGGCGCTGGGCGGCACTGTTTGGCGCGGCCACCAGAGTGGCGGCTCCAGCAATGTTTGCCGCAGTTACCAAAGCATCGGTTAAAGTGCTTTCCGGCTGCAACTCACCGGCGAAGATGAGACGTCCGCCGATTCCCTGCTCCGGGTCAAGAGGAAACTGCTCGATGAGCGTCTCGTAATGGCGATAGACGCACTCGATCCAGGGAAGGACCGTGCTCTGCGCATCCGTTGGACGGATGGTCTGCGGCACCAGGCTCATATTAAGAATGTACCGCTTGTTCGTGGAAGATTCACGCGCGCTTGAAGATCATTTTCACCAGCTTGAATATGGCTGGCCATCGCTTGCGTTATCTTCATCGCCGGAGTGCACGTCGTCGATGCCAGGCTCGGTCTGGTCGATGGAACTCATGGCATCGCTTTGGTCGGTATTCCAGGTGTCGGCGGAGCGAGTCATGGGATCGACTGGAATCTCACGCAGATATCCGGCATCCACGAGGTCCTGCAGCGACTGCGGAGCCTTCTGCTTGTCCATGGTGTAGGCCTGAATGGCCTGCCGCATGACATGCAGGTCTTCGCGCAAAACGGACTCCTTGGCTGCTTTGACGGCCGCAACATAGTTGGGTACGGCAATCGCCATGAGCACGCCGATGATGAGCATGACCACCATCAGCTCGATCAGCGTGAATCCTGCCTCGCCGGATTTTCGCAGCTTCTTTGTCACATTCATCCGTTCTGCTACCAGTCCGAGTACTTGGTTCCGTCCAACGCCGTTCCCGTCGATTTCGAATAGACATCAAAGACGCTTTGCCCGCCGTAGGAGTCGCTGTCCGGATCATCCTGCATCGAGCGCATTCCCCACTCGGCGTTTCCCGTCATGGGGTCGGTGGGAATCTTGCGCAAAAACCGAACCTTTTTGCCCTGTACATCGACGCCCTTGACCAGAGTGTCCAGATCGGGCGGATAGCCCTGGCTATCCACCTTGGTCTGGAAGGCGCCTTTGTCGGCGGCGTCCTTATACTTGTCGATTGCGTTGCGCATCGTCCACAGATCGCTGCGCAGCTCGCGCTCCTTTTCGCGTTGCACTTCAAAGCGGGCGACGGGAATGGCAGCCGCCGCAAGAATTCCCAGGATGGCTGCCGTCACAATCAGCTCGACCAACGTCAGCCCGCATTCGCTGTTTTTTTTTCGCGGGGAACGAAGCGGGTACGGTTTAGCCATTTCGATCATGCGCACCCTCCTAGCGGATGACCAGTTGCGCATTCTGCGCCGAGACGATGACGGGGTGCTGCTCGGCATCGAGCGCGCCGGGACGCGTGAAAGTGAGTTGCGTGGCGCCGGCCTGCTTGGCCTGGAAGGTGAGCAGGCAGACGGTTCCTTTGCCATTCACTCCGGCTACCCCAGGTGGACGAGAAGCAGCGACGGTGATCAGCCCCGGTCCGTCATCACGGTGAACCAGTGCGACCGCCTGCCCATCCTGCTTGAGGAATCCGCCTGCGTCCACGTTGACCAGCGACATCTTTGCCGCGTCGTATTGGATTTGCAACGGAACGGAATCGATGCCTGCGGCATCGGCGATATTGACCGCAACGGTGAAGGTCTGACCGACGGTCGGCGGCGTGGTCGGCGGCACCAGATTCAGACCGACGACTCCAGGGCGCAATGCGCCGGATGTGGCCTGTGGGGTCGCAGGTGCGGTGGGAGGATTGATCTGCGGTGCAGTTGGGTCCGCGCTTTGGCGCATCTGTGCAAGTGCATTGGGAGCCGCCGCAGAAGCCGTCTGACCACGCAGCGAATTCGCCTCGGCGATGATGCCGCCCTGCGATTGCTGCATTCCCTGAACTGCCGACTCGGCAGTCTGATTGAAAATCGGAGTCGTGTTCAGGGTCGTACGCCGAAGCTCAATCGCCTGCCCTGCTCCGGTGTCGATTTCACGCAGATTGAGCGGGCTGAGTTGCTGGCTGCGGACGACATGAGGAACCAGAACGAAGACGATCTCGTCGTCGATGACCTCGCGCGACTTGGAGCCGAAGATATAGCGCAGAATGGGCAGTTCGCCCAGACCGGGAATGCCGGTGATGTTGATCAGGTCCTGTTTATTGACGATGCCGCCGAGAATATTGGCTTCCCCTTCGCGCAGACGGATGACCTGCTCGATGGTGCGCTGGCTGATGATCGGCTCGGTGACGCCGCTGATCGTCGTCTGGCCGCTCTCCGAGCTGACCTCGATCTTCATCTTGAGCGTGACGTCGTGGTCAAAGTGGACTGTGGGCGTCATCTCAATCTGCACGCCGACGTCGATGTACTGGAACTGTGTATCGACGAGCGGGCTGGCGATGGCCGTGACGGCAGCACCCGTCTGATAAGAACCGGTCGCGATGGGAATGCGCGATCCGATCTTCATCGTTGCTTTTTGCCCGTCGGTGGCGCGGATGCGCGGATTCTGGAGAATCTTTGTATTCGAGTCCGTCAGCAACAGATTGGCTGTGGCGGAGCTGACGGTGATGGCAAAGTTGGTCGCGTTCAGGTTCGCGAGATTGTCAAGCGTCAGATTGGGGGTGTTTGTTACTCCCGTTGTTGAGTTGGTGGTGGTCTGGTTCAGGACCGACTGCGGCGGCTGAAGGGCAAATCCGATGCTGCCCGGCCAGCTCAGGCCGATATTGCGCAGCGTATCGCGATCGACTTCGAGTACGCCCACGTCCACCACAACCTCAGGCCGCGCCTTGTCCAGATCGTTGATGACCTTCTGCGCCAGCAGCAGTTCATCCGGCGTTGCGCGCATGACGATGGCATTCTGACTGGGTACGCCATAGACCTTGGTGTTGGGCAGCACGTTGCGGATCGCCGTCTGCACATCGTTCAGGTCGTTCTGTTGCCAGGCGTTGGTAAGGTAAAAGGTCTGCACCGCCTGCTCATCCAGCTCCGTCCGCTTGGCGCGCGTATTTTGCGCGACGAAGATGGTGTTCCCCGTGACCGGTCGCCAGAACGTATCGGATAGCTCGCCGACGATGCGCAGCGCATCGAGCAAGGAAACATTGGTCAGGTCCACCTGAACGCGCTTGCCTACATAGTCCGGGTCAAAGAGCACGTTGATTCCCGCTGCCTTGCCGATTGCCTGATAGACGATCTTCGAGTCTTCGGCATAGCGCAGCGTGAGCGGCTGATTGCTCATCGGGTGCAGTTCCGCGGGCGCTTCGGCGCCTTCGATCATGTCTGCGGTCTGCGAAGGGATGCTCGTCTCCGAGCGAATGGGCTGGTGCGATTCCTTGGCGCGAATGGCCTGAATCTGCTGGATGGCGGCTTCATTGCCGGGATCGACGGCAGTGGCGCGCAGATACTCGACCAGCGCTGCCTGGGTGTCGTTCTGGGCCATCAGTTTGTTGCCGCGCGTGACATGCCAGGCCGCATCGGTCTGCTTCACGCGATAGTAGGCCGTGCGCGTGCGCAGATTTTCCGGCGCTTTCTCATAGGCGCGCTTGAAGAAGTCGTAGGCTGCGTCGTAATCCTCGCGCGCCTCGGCAGCTTCGCCTTTGTTCATCAGTGTATGGACTGAGTCCTGGTGGATGGCGTACGCCGATGGCGAACTGCTGACCAGGATGGCCAGACCGATCGCGCCAGCGATTGCCCACGCGAGAAAAACTACACCTTCAACTGCGCGTCTGCGAGGGGAAAAGCCTTTGCGATTCATCCATCTCCTACGATTCTGCCGATTCCTCATTCTAACAAAGCCCTTCAATTTCCCATATTTGCCGCACTTTCCGCCGAGGTATGAACTTGCAATCTGCGATACGATCAAGAGGAAGAGAGATTGAGATCATGGCTCGCCAGTCCACCCACGTCATCGCCACGCCCGCGCGCGCTGCTGCCAAATCGCAGCGGCCCCGCGATCCGGTGGCCAGCGGCGACCGCGATGCCGCGCAGAACCGCAGCGCTTCGTTCAACTATTTTCTGCTGGAAAAGGTGGAAGCTGGCGTCGCACTGCGGGGAACGGAAGTGAAATCCATACGCCAGGGGCAGGCCAACCTGAAGGATGCCTACGGGCTGATCAAGGATGGCGAGGCCTTTCTGCTGAATGTGCATATTGGTCCCTATTCCCACGGCAACATTGCAAATCACGACGCGCTGCGCACCCGAAAACTGCTGTTGCACAAAGAGGAAGTGCGTCGTCTACACGGAAAGACGCAGATCAAAGGCCATACGCTCATCCCGACCCGACTTTATTTCCGCAACGGGCGAGTCAAATGTGAACTGGCGATTGCCAAGGGGAAACAGGACTGGGACAAGCGCGAGACCGAGAAGCGTCGCGAAGCAGATCGAGAATCGCGTGCCGCGATCAACGCCAGCAAGCACCGCGCCAGCCGTTAAGCGCCAATTTTTGACGCCGGATGCGATAATTCCGGTATGAAAATGCATCTTGCCTCCGAGCAACTCTCCGGGCTGGCGGTCGATCTGCTGGCCGTCTGTGCTGTCGATGACCAAACCTCCAAAGAGAAAGACGCGCGCCCACAGCCAGCGCTGCTGACGTCGGACGCTGCGCTTCAGTCTGCGGCGTCTGCTGTGCTTGCCTCTGGCGAGTTCAAGGCTGCGGCCAATGAAACGCTGCTGCTGCATGCCCCGGCCGGTCTGGCGGCGAAACGACTGCTCATTGTGGGCCTGGGCAAACGCGCCAAAGCGACAACCCACGCCGTCCGCACGGCCGCTGGCACTTCCGTTCGATTTTGCAAGCCGCGCACGCTGCGCAATCTCGCCTTTGCTCTGCCGGAGGGTTTGGACGTCGCGAGCAGCGCTCAGGCCGCAGCCGAGGGCGCGATGCTGGCCGACTTTGATCCGGATACCTATCGCTCTGACCGCAAAGACCTGGGCCTGCATGCGTGCACACTTGTCGCTGCCGACGGGCAACTGGCCGCAGCGCAGACCGGCTTCGAGGAAGGCATGATCTTTGCCGAAGCGCAGAATTTTGCCCGCGTGCAGGTGAATGAGCCGCCCAACGTGCTGACGCCGACGGTGCTGGGCCAGCGCGCGGCAGAGATGGCGCAGGCAGCAGGATTGAAGTGGGATGTCTACTCCAGCGAAAAGCTGCACGAACTCAAGATGGGCGCATTCTGGGCGGTCGCCAAGGGTTCGGAGGAGCCACCGGCGCTGATTGTGCTGACCTATGAGCCGGAGGGCTACAACGCAGCGACCTACAACGGTCCCGTCGTCGGACTGGTGGGCAAAGGAATCACTTTTGACACGGGCGGCATCTCCATCAAGCCCGCCGACGGCATGGAAAAGATGAAGTACGATATGGCCGGCTCGGCAGCGATGCTGGGTGCGATGCACGCGATTGCTCGCCTGAAGCCGCAAGTGAAGGTGATCTGCGTGGTCTGTTCGGCGGAGAATATGCCGGATGGCAAGGCGTACAAACCGGGCGACATTGCAACCTCCATGCCGGACGGCGCGAAGCCGGGCAAATCGATCGAGATCATCAACACGGATGCTGAAGGCCGCCTGGTGCTGGCCGATGGACTGACCTATGCCCGGCAGCTTGGCTGCACACATCTGATTGACGCCGCCACGCTGACCGGAGCCTGCGTTGTCGCGCTGGGGATGGTGAACGCCGGCGCTTTCAGCAACGACGATGCTACCTTCCGGCAGTTTGAATCGGCATACGAAATCACGGGAGAGAAATTCTGGCGCTTGCCGCTGGGCGACGAGTACTTTGACCTGATCCGCAGCGACATTGCCGACATCAAAAACACTGGCGGACGCTGGGGCGGAGCCGTCACCGCGGCTGAATTCCTGAAAGTCTTTGTCGCCGATACGCCCTGGATTCACCTCGACATCGCCGGCATGGCCTGGATTGAAGACAGCCGACCCTACATTGCCAAAGGTCCAAGCGGCGTTGCTGTGCGCACGATCGCCGAGTGGGTACGAACTTTCGAGACAACAACGAAGCCCTGAACTCAACGCGGCCAGGCGGGCAGCAGCGAGTACGCTGCCCGTCTGGGAAAATTACTTTCTGGAGACGTTGCCATGCCGGATTCCTTTCAAAAACGTCTCTTCACGGTGCTGGCAGCGGTCTTTGGGCTGGCAACGGTTGCGTTGCTGCTGTGGATTGGCCGTGTCATCTTTCTGCTGCTCTTTGCCGCCATCATCGGGGCGATCCTGCTTTTTGCCGTTTCGCACGCACTCGCCCAACGGCTGCGACTGCGGCGAGGGTTGGCGTTACTGGTGTTTCTGATCCTGCTGCTTGGGATTGCGACGCTGCTCTTCTGGGTCGAGGGACCGAACGTTCTGCAGCAGTTTGCGCAGTTGCAAAGCGATCTGCCAATCGCCTTCCATCGCATTCTGGACGAAGTGCAGGAGACCGGCTGGGGGCGTTGGCTGCTGGCGCAATCGCCGGATACGACACAGCTTGCCTCGGGCGCGCGCTTTGCGCTGACGCGTATTGGCGGGATTGTGCTGACCTCGGCGACGGCGATTGCGGGCCTGGCGATTACGCTGCTGCTCAGCCTGTATCTCGCCGCCGAACCTCTGATCTATTACCGCGGCCTGCGACGGCTGGTGCCCGAGCGGATGCGGCCAGCGCTCGACGAGTGCGTGGCCAGCGTGCGCAAGGCGCTGCTGTGGTGGATTCTGGCCAAACTGCTTTCGATGACGATTGTGGGCCTGCTGATCGGCATCGGGCTGTGGCTCATTGGCGTGCCGCTGCCTGGCCTGCTTGCTCTCATCGCCGCGCTGCTCACCTTTGTTCCCAACGTTGGCCCGCTGATTGCGCTCGTCCCGGCCGTTTTGCTGGGACTGGCTACGTCTCCGATGACCGGCCTGCTGACGGTTGCGGTCTTTGCCGTCGTCTTCCTGCTGGAGGGTTACTTTGTGACTCCGCTGCTGGAGCGCAATCTGGTGCGGCTGCCGCCGGCACTTACACTGCTGCTGCAACTCCTGCTGGCCGCCATCGCCGGGCCGATCGGCGTTGCGCTGGCCGCGCCCATCGCTGCCGCAGCCATCGCCATCTGCGACACGCTGCTGCGCGAATAGAGCATCTACTGCGCGTTTCCCCAAAGCATACGGGACGATACGCCAGCCAGCACGCATCGTCCCGCAGTTGTCTTCCTGGGAATTGCTCTACTCCGGCAGCGTCTTGCTTCCCTCCACCGTCACCGTTGCGTCGAGCGTCTGCGCGCCTGTGCCGGGCTGTCCACCGCCCACGGTGATCTTGTAGCTGCCCGCGGGAATCTCCGGCTCGCCGTCGGCGGAGACCATGCTCATGTCGCGACCTTCCAGGGCAAACTCCACCTGCTTTGTCTGGCCTGCCGTCAGATGCACGCGACGGAAGGATCGAAGTGCTTTCAACGGCGCTCCAGGCACATCCGGGAAGCTGAGATAAAGCTGGGCCACCTCATCGCCATCGCGCTTGCCTGTGTTGGTGACGGCGACCTTCACCAGGACCGGATCACCGGCCCGAACCGGCGCTGTGGGCACCTTCAGATCGCTGTACGAGTAGGTTGTGTAGCTGAGTCCGTAACCGAAGGGATACAGCGGCGTCCCAGTGAAGTACCGATAGGTCCGGTTCTTCATCGCATAGTCCTCAAACTGCGGCAACTGATCGACGCCGGTATAGAAGGTGACCGGCAGCCTGCCCGCCGGATTGTTCCAGCCAGAGAGCGTCTGCGCGACGGCGAGTCCGCCTTTTTCGCCCGGATACCAAGCTTCGAGAATCGCGTTGGCATGTTCCTTGGCCCAGTTCACCGCCAGCGCGCTTCCGTTGACCAGCACAACCACCAGCGGCTTGCCTGTCGCCGACAACGCCTCCAGCAGGTCTTCTTCCGGCTTGGGCAGATCGATGCTTGTGCGGTCGCCGCCCAGGAAGCCCGGCTCGTTCACCTTCATCTCCTCACCCTCCAGACGGCTGGTGATGCCGACGACGGCGACGATGACGTCATCCTTCTTTGCGGTGGCAATGGCATCGGGCTGCGGCGTCATGTCCACCTTTGACCACATGAGGCGAGCCATGGGTTGAGTGTTTTCACCTTGAACGTAGTCGACCGACAACGTGTAGGCCTTGCCTTTTTCCAGATGGATGCGGCCAAGACGAGTTCCGGAGCGGCGATAACCGAAGTTGGAGGTTACGTCCTGACCATCCACCTGCAAGCGGAAGAAGCCGTTTGCGGTCATGCCGAGGTTGTAGTCGCCGGTCTCCTGAACCTTGAGGGTTGCATCCCAGTGCAGCGCGACGGGAACCGTGATGTCATCGGGAATATCCACCTTTGCCGCATCGATATACGCAGCATGCGTGGTGGAGAGCACCGTCGGCTTCATGTTTCTCGCCGACAGGTCCATGGGCGGAGCCTTGTCAATATCGACCGTCACTCCAGGCTTGCCATTGGTGGACAATGCGCTGGAGGGAACAGGCTGAGCATTGCTGCTGAGGAACTGCGTGCCCTGGACATAATCGATCTGATCGTTGGCAAACTGCTCTTTCATGCCATCGAGAATCGATTGCATGTGATCGGGAACTCCGGTGTAGTTGCCGAGAAGAAACGTAGTCTGATCGGCCAACGGACCAACGACGGCAATGCGAATGTTCTTGTCCTTCAGCGGCAGCGTTCCGTCGTTCTTCAGCAACACCATGGACTCATCGGCTGCGCGCAGCGCCAGCGCTTTGTGCGCCGGGCTGTTCAGTTCGCTCTCCGGAATCTTCGAGTACGGGTCCATTGACGCCGGATCGAACATCCCCAGCTTGATGCGCGCGACGAAAAGACGCTCCACCGCCGTGTCGATCTCGCTCTCTTTCAGATATCCCTGCTTCACGGCATCGACGTATGGCTTGTAATCGTGGTCATCCTTCACTTTGGCAAAGAAGTCCGCGCACTCGTTGTCCATGCCCCGCTGAAGACTGATCGCAGAAGCCTGCGCCTGCGTCGGCTTGAAGTGGTGTCCACTGAAAATATCAATCACCGCGCCGCAGTCGGAGACAACGTATCCCTTGAAGCCCCACTTGCCGCGGAGCTGATCCTGAAGCAGGAACTGGTTGGCGCAGGCCGGCTCGCCGTTGATGCTGTTGTAGGCGCACATCACCGAGTCCGCCTTACCCTCGACGACGGCGGCGCGAAACGCCGGCAGATAGGTATCCACTTCATCGTGCTTGCTCACGTCCACGTTGGCTTTATGCCGCGTCGGCTCCGGACCGCTGTGTACATCAAAGTGTTTCGGGGTCGCGATCACACGGTAGTAGCGCGGATCGTCGCCCTGCATCCCGGTGACAAAGGCCACGCCCATGCGCCCGGTCAGGAACGGGTCTTCGCCGTATGTCTCCTGTCCACGTCCCCAGCGCGGATCGCGGAAGATGTTCAGATTGGGCGCCCAGAAATCCAATCCCTGGAAGATGTTGCTGTGTCCGCCATTGGCGCGCATCGCCTGCTCGTGCTTCACGCGCGCCTCCGTGCTGATGTCCACGCCCATGGCGTGCACCAGCGCCGGGTCGAAGGTTGCGCCGAGGCCGATCGGTTCAGGAAATTCCGTCGTGCCGTTCACCGCCACGCCGTGCAGCGCCTCGCTCCACCAGTCATAGGACGGCACATGGAGACGCGGAATTGCGCGCGCCTGATTCACAAGCTGGCTGGCCTTTTCCTCCAGCGTCATCCGCTGCACCAGGTCCGCCGCCCGCTGTTCGGGCGACAGATGCGGATTCATATAGGCCGGTTCCTGCGCCTTCACTCCGCTGCCCGCAAACCCGATCAAAGCGCCCAGGCAACCGAGCGCCACTCCACGCCATCTCCAATGACTCATCGCATCTTCTCCCTGCGGCGCGGCCCGGGCGTGACACTGCATTTTTTGTGCGCAGTGTTTTCACGCGACCATTCCAGCCTCTTTTTCCGCGCACTCAATCTACCGACCGCGGAGTGCCATGTCAAGCGGTCTTCGATTTTCAAGGATTTATTGTGGATCGATTTACTTGGGGAGGTTTCGCTCATTTTCGCGAAGCGCCCTTCGGACCGGAGTCAGGCGCGGGAGATGATTCCCTGGAGCGTGTTTCATAAACCACAAAAGCTGGAAACCATTCGGTTGAGACCCGCAACCAAAGCGGGTCTCAGAAAATCGACCGGAGCCGCTTTGGCATATATGAAACACGCTCTAAGTGGTGAGCCGGTTCCGGGAGATCGGCTTCATTGCCCAGACGCTTAGCTCGCGCATCTCCGTGGCCGCTCCGCTCCAGTGTGGATGCAGCGTCTGTGCCTGACTACCTTGAGCCGGGCCGCCATCGGGATAAAAGCGCACGGTACAGGCGGATTCGCCATTCAGAACAACTTCCATGACGGAGCCATCGACCCATACGCGCATCTCGCAATTGTCCCGCCCTGAGACCGGGACGTGGGTTCCGTTCACGGCGAGCTGGTGGGGATCGGCAGGGGAATAGGCGATGCTCAGCCACGATCTCCCGGAGTCGCCGACGAGCGAGAGTTCCCACGGAGCGGTGCCGCGTTCAGCCGCACAGCGCAGTTCTCCGCAATCGTTCTTGATCTGGAGCTTTTCCATTTGCGAGGTGGGCTGCAAAGCGGCGGATCCATGCTCCACCTTCTGTTCACGACCGCGCAGCGTCTCCACGGCATCGGCCACCTGCATGCGCAGGCGTCCGTCGGGGCTGAGCGTCAACACGCGCGGCAGGGACATCAATCCGGCCCAACCGGCAGCTTTGTACTCTGCCAGAGGCCGTGTCTCCGGAATCCATCCCCACAGAATCCGCCGCCCTGTTGCGTCCAGTTGCGTCTTGGGAGCGTAATACGAGCCAAAGTCCAGAAGTCCGGCCTCTTCCGGCGTAAAGCGCATTGTCAGCGCCTCCAGACGCCCGCTCAGCCAATATGACTTGCCGTTGGTCGAGTAGATCAGCACGTGCCGCTGCGCGCTGCCCTCGCCGAGAGAGAAAAACTCCGGGCACTCCCACACCTCATTTGCGTCGGGCCGGTCGAGCGGCACGGCGATGCTGCCCGCGCGCTCCGCCAGCACGTGCAGAAACTCCCACTGGCGCAGGTCGCGCGACCGATAGAGCAGCACCGCACCGCCGCGCTCCTTTGACCCCGCCGCCAGTGTCAGATACCAAACATCTCCCTGGCGCCACGGCGAGGGATCGCGGAATCCATTCACCTGCATCCCCGCCGGAGGTGCGGTGATCGCCGGCTTGTCGAGCTTCCGCCAGTGCCGCAGCCCCTCGTCTTCGCTGATGGCCAGGCACTGCGTCTCCAGCAGGCTCTGAGCACCGTTTTGGATGGTGGCCTCAGCCTCTGGAACCGAGCGAACTCCGGTGTACATCATCTGCACGCGTCCATCGACAACCGCCGCCGTGCCGCTGAAGACGCCTGCGCTGTCTGGTCCGCCGGAAGTGGGCGCAAGAGCTACGGGCAACTGTTGCCAATGCACCATGTCCGCGCTCATCGCATGTCCCCAGTGCATATCGCCCCAGTACGCGCCGTCTGGATTGTACTGATAAAACATGTGGTACTGGCCGCGCCAGAAGATCGGTCCGTTGGGATCGTTCATCCAGTTGGCAACGGGCAACAGATGATACTGAGGTCGCAAAGGATCCTGCGCCAGTCGCTGAGCTGTTGTCGCCGGAACTGCGGCTGCCATGCTCAGCTTTGTCGCAGCCGCAGTTCCCACCAGGCTTTGCACAAATCGTCTGCGATTCATCCTTTGTCACTCTCAATCATGCGCTCATCGCGCCGTCACGTTCACCACCACAGGAATCGTATGCGGCGGCATGCAGGCGCGATTGTCGCAGGCCTGATAGCGCAGCTTCGCCTGCACCAGATGCGCGCCGCGCTCGGCAGTCATCATGCCGCGCACCGCAAATTCACCCGTATAGACGCTCAGGTGGTCGCCGGGAGCGCCGGCAACGGGCAGCACAAAATCCTTGCCTGCCGGAAACTCCACATCGCTCATCCGCACGCCGGCATCGGAGGGAAACGTGATCGTGGTCGGGATCATGTCTTTGGTCTTCGGAATGTGGGAGTTGATGTGCAGTCCCTGCTTCACGCTGAAGTGCAGTTCCACAGGCGTAGCGGTGTCTGCGGTCACGGCAACCTGCTCTGGATACAGGTAGCGCACAGCTTCTGGCGGCTGCGCGGCTGTCTTCGTGCCGGAATCACCCAGCAGGCTGGCGAAGGGATTCTGCTGGCCAGCAAGCAGCAGGACCGACAGCACCGCAACCATCCATTCACTCACAGCGTTGCTCCTTCAACCGTGGGCACAGTCATTCACCTGTGCCCAGTGCTTTTTTAATGTCGTTCTCCAGATCGCTCTTCGAGGTCAATCCCATCGTCGCAGCAATAATTTTGCCCTGACGGTTGACGAAGAACGATGTGGGAAAAACGGCCGGATCGCCGTATTGCTTGCTGATCGCGTCTCCGTTGAGCAGCACTGGGTAATCAATGCCAAGCTGCTTTGCGCTCTTCGCAATGTCGGCTTCTTCCCCTTTCAGCTTTGCGGCGTCGTCCAGGTCCAGATCGTCAAAGGATACGCCAAGGATCTCAAAGCCCTGCGGCTTGTACTGCTTCTCCAGATCGACCAGCCAGGGCGTCTCAATCTTGCACGGCGCGCACCATGTGGCCCAGAAGTTCAACTGCACAGCCTTGCCCTTGTAGTCGGCCAGGGAAACTTTTTTTCCGCTCAAATCCGTGAGTGTAAAGTTCTCAGCCGGCTTGCCGACCATGGGGGAAGTCATCTCACCGTCAGCGCCGTTCTGAGCTGTGCCCATCCCCGGCATCTGGCCCATCACCATCGGCTGCATCTGACGCTGCATCTGGATCTCGGCCAGATGTTTTCGGTTCATCCAGTTTGCCCACCCCGCCGCAGCCAGCATCACAAAGACCACCATCGCAAGCCCGGCAACCAGAAAGTTTTTGTCTCGCATACGCCCTCACTGCATTGATTTTAGCCCCGACGGCGATGCGTCGTCTGTGCGGTCAGGCGCACTTTGCAGATTTCGTTTCATCCTGCCCAACTGCTACCATCAAATGCGCATGAACTCTGCACCCTCCGAACCGTTTACGCCGGCGTCGCTGGTCCGCATTGAAGCTGCCGCGCTGGCTGCGCTGGCCACGCGCCTGGATGGGCCAATGCAGCTAGCCTTCCTGCGCGCCGTGGACCTGGTGGTGGCCTGCGGAGCAGCGCGCGGACGCATTCTGTTGACCGGCATGGGCAAAAGCGGCATCATCGCGCAGAAGATAGCCGCCACGCTCACCTCCACCGGCACGCCTGCGCATTTTCTTCATCCTGCCGAGGCGGTGCATGGCGATCTTGGCGCCCTGATCCCCGGCGATCTGGTGATTGCTCTCTCCGCCAGCGGAGAGACGGAGGAGATTCTGCGCCTGCTGCCCGCGCTCAAGCGCAAAGGCGACGCTCTCATCAGCTTCACTTGCAATCCGCAATCCACGCTGGCTGCTACCAGCGATGTCGCGCTGGACTGCTCCGTGAAACGCGAAGCCTGTGGGCTGAACCTCGCGCCCACCGCATCCACCACAACGATGCTGGCGCTTGGAGATGCGCTTGCCATCGCAGTCAGCGTTCGCAAGGGATTTCGAGCTGAAGACTTCGCTGAGCTTCATCCCGGAGGAAAACTCGGCAGGCAGCTTGCTCGCGTACGCGACCTGATGCATAGCGGAGATGCAGTTCCAGTGGTTTCGCCGGATGCCGCAATGATCGACGTGATCTATGAGATGAGCCGCAAAAAACTTGGGATGACCACCGTGCAACAGGATGGAAGACTGCTGGGCGTACTGAGCGACGGCGATCTACGCCGCCTGCTGGAACAGTTTCGCGGCAGCGCGCTGGAACACACCGCGCGCGAAGCCATGAATGCCCATCCCGTTACGCTGGCCGCGGATGAACTGGCTGCGCGCGCGCTGGCCACTCTGGAGGAGCGCCGCATCACCTTTCTGGTCATCACGGATGCGGAGCGGCGTGTGGAAGGAATTCTGCACCTGCACGATCTGTGGGGACTGGAGATGATCTGAGCTTCAGCCTCATATCGAAGAAGGCGCTGCGAAGTGAGCACGCTTCCAGCGGTTAAAATCAAAAGCAGTTTTTATCTTTACTGAAAGTCGATCTTCCACATGCATCGCTGGTCCAGAGTTTTTATTCCCACGCTGCGCGAAGCGCCCTCGGACGCAGAGGTTGCAAGCCACAAATTTCTGTTGCGCGCCGGCTATATTCGTCAGCTTGGAGCAGGCATTTACAACTATCTTTTTCTTGGCCAGCGCTCGCTCAACAAGATCATCGCCATCATTCGCGAAGAGATGGACAGCATCGGCCAGGAGTTTTTCCTGCCTGCGCTGAACCCGCGCGAAGTGTGGGAGCCAAGCGGGCGATGGACAGGCATGGGTGACAACATGTTTCGCCTGCAGGACCGCAAAGGCGCTGAACTTTGTCTGGCCATGACGCACGAGGAGATCATGACGGAGATTGCGCGGCGTGAGTTGCGCAGCTACAAGCAGCTTCCGCAGATCTGGTATCAGATTCAAACCAAGTTTCGCGATGAACCGCGCCCGAAATCCGGCCTGCTGCGTGTGCGCCAGTTCACCATGAAGGACAGCTACTCCTTCGACCTCGACGCCGCCGGACTGGATCGCAGCTTCGATCTTCACGATCAGGTTTATCGCCGCATCTTCACGCGCTGCGGACTGCGCTTCGTCGCCGTCGATGCCGACTCCGGCGCAATGGGCGGCTCGCAGTCGCAGGAGTTCATGGTCTATACCGACGCAGGCGAAGACCTCATCGCAAGCTGCCCCATCTGCGGCTACGCCGCCAACGTGGAAAAAGCCACGTCGCGGCTGGAAGCCGTCATCGAGATGGAGCCAACCGGAGATGGCCTGCCCGAGCTGGTCTCCACACCTGGTCTGGGCGCAATTGCCGATGTCGCGAAGTTTTTTCAGATTTCTCCCGCCTCCGACATCAAGTGCGTCGCCTACATGGCGCGGCGCAGAGGCAGCGGCGCAACGCCGGATTCCTGGCACGGCGTCGCAGCTTTTCTGCGTGGCGACCATCAGGTGAATGAGACCAAGCTGATGGGCCTTGTCGGAGCGGCGGAACTGCGTCCGATGGTTGCCGACGAGCTGGATTTTTTTCTCCACGCGCCCGCCGGATTCCTTGGCCCGGTGGGGCTGAATCCCGCAAAGCAGTTGCTTGGCGAGGGCCTGACCGTCGTCGTGGATGAGTCGCTGACGGCGCGCAAAAACATGGTCGCAGGCGCCAACCGGCTGGACTATCACCTGCGCAACGTCACCGCTGGCCGCGACTTCCAGTGGACCCTCGCCGGCGATATTCGCACCGTCCTCGAAGGCGAATCCTGCCCCCTCGAAAACTGCGCAGGAAAACTCGTCGTCGGCAAGGCCGTCGAGATAGGACACATCTTCAAGCTCGGCTACAAATACACCCAGTCCATGGG
>JAJZHE010000202.1 GCA_021804655.1 Acidobacteriota bacterium | reverse complement strand
CGCTCCGTCCTGCTCTTTCTGCTCGGCCTCGTCGTCAACGGATTTCCTCACTTCCCGCTCGCCACGCTGCGCATCTATGGCGTCCTCCAGCGCATCGCCATCTGCTATCTGCTGGTCGGCCTCTTTTATCTCTGGGATCGCCGTCCGCTCACCAAGCTGCTCGTCGCCCTCGCTGCCCTCGTCGGCTACTGGCTCCTCATGACGCACGTCTCCGTTCCAGGCTTCGGCATGCCCGGGCGCGATCTCCCACTCCTCGACAGAAACGGCAACCTCGTCGCCTGGCTCGATCGCCACATCTTCCCCGGTCGCCTCTACGAAGGCGTGCGCGACCCCGAAGGTCTGCTCAGCGACCTGCCCGCGCTCGCTACCACCCTCTTCGGCGTCCTCGCCGCGCAATGGCTGCGCACCGTCCACACCAAGCTACAGAAAGCCGAGGGTCTCATCGGCGCCGCCGCGCTCAGCTTTGCCCTCGGCATGCTCTGGGCCGTCTGGTTCCCGCTCAATAAAAAACTATGGACCAGCTCCTACGTCCTCGCCGCCGCCGGCATCTCGGCTGCCCTCTGGGCGCTGCTCTACTGGATCATCGAGTGCAAGGGTTGGCGCGGCAAGTGGACCTGGGCCTGGGTCGTTCTCGGCTCCAACGCCATCGCCGCCTACATGATCTCCGAGCTGCTGCCCGGTGCCGTCGGCTTGTTCCCGGTCACCGTCGCCGGAAAGCGCAGCGACGCTCTACGCTGGACCTTCGTCCACGTCTTCAGCCAGATTCCGCCACCTGGCCTCGGTTGCTTTGCTTACTCCGCTGTGTTTCTGCTTGTCTGCTTCGTTCCCGTCTGGGCAATGTACCGGCGGCGCATCTTCCTCAAAGTCTGAGCAGCCATCTCAACGCCTGCCTGCATCACCGCCGGCGAAATCCGCCCGGCCGCCCACCGGAACGCCCGTCGCGGCCACCCCGTCCGCCTCGGTCGCCGCGTGAGTCGGAGCGCGAATCCCCGCCCCGCTCACCACCCCGCCGCGGCATCGCCGGAACCGGTGCAGGCAGATGCGTCTTCCCCTCCGGATACACCACCAGATAGCGCTCGTTTCCTTCGCCCAGCGAAGCCGTCTCCACGCCCGCAATCTCCCGGATGATCATGTGCATCCGTCGGCGCTCGCGCGCATGTGTCGGCGCAAAGCTGTACGGCATCCCCGTCTCCAGCACGCGCGCCGCTGCCGTCTCCGCCGCCAGACGCAGCTCCTGCTCTTCCAGCGCCTTGAAGTTCAGCGCGTCAAAACTCAGCAGATACTGCTCCTGCGGCTCCAGGCGCAGCACCTGCGTGCCCAGATGCTCCAGCGCGCGCAACAACTCCCCGTGCCGCTGGGTCAGCAGCGGAGCATCCGCACCGGCAAACTCCACCACCAGCGCAGGCGTCTCGCTCTCCGGCTCGGCAGCCGACCCCGCAGACGGTCCTGCCATCGCGCGAAACTTCAGTCGGAAGCCTCCGTTGTAGATCACGGAATTCAGCAGGCTGGCTATCTGCTGGGCAGACTCTTGCAGATTCTCAATTGTCATATCCATTCAAGTATCGCAAATCCCCGCGGCTGGCGTGCAATCCATCGCAGGCGCGCATTCTCCTGTCAACGAAAACGCATCGGGGAACGGGTTGGTTCCCCAATGCGAAAGGTTTTTGTCATCGTGACCTGCCCCCAAACGGCTGGGCGCTGCTGCTTCACCCCAATTGCTTCAACCTCAGAAGTGGAACAGCACCGACCCGTATACGCTCACCGGCGCGCCAGGATAGGCCATCGTATACCCCGCCTGCTCCGGATTCGCCGTCGGCCCAAACACGCCCGCTGAGTTCGTCCCGTAGTACCCGCCCGACGAGATGAACTCATAGACGTTGTACTTCGAGTTCACCACATTCTGTGCGTTCAGATCGAACTCCATGAACTTCTTGTACGGCGCCTTGAAGCCCAGATTCAGAGTGCCGTAGCTCGACATCTGCTGGTTGCTCGGCTGCGGAAACTGGTTCCCCGCCGCGTCCACGCCGTTGTTGTTGAAGATGTACTGCGATCCGATGAACTGGAACGACGCCATCGGCTCGATATGCAGGTCTTCGCGAATCTTCTTGTCATAGAAGATGCCCATGTTGAAGGTCGAGCTGGGCACATACGGCACATGCAGCCCATTGAAGTCCTGCTGCGGCGTCGAGGAGTTGATCGCCACCACCGTCGTGTAGTTCGTATACACCGACGTCTCCACGTTGAAGTTCGCAAAGACATGCAATTTGGCAATCGGATCGTCGTCAAACGAAGCGTTGAAGCCCTTGTACGCCGACGTTCCATTCGCTGAAACCGTGTTCCCGTTGGCCAGTGTCGTGTCGATCTCCTGGTTCGCCCAGCGCTGGTGATAGAACGTGCCCGTAATCAGCATCGAGTTCAGCACGCCTGTTCCCTCGTGGTGAATCTTGAACCCGCTCTGCCAATACTCCTGCCGCGAAAGATGATAGCTGGCCGGATCCACGCTCTGGAACAATCCGCCGCCACCGCCCATCTGGGGCGCGCGCAGCGCTTCCATAAATCCGCCGAACAACTGCAACCACGGCAACGCGCGCACCGTCGCATTCACCGAAGGCTCCACGCCGCTGCGATTCTCCAGCCCACCGCACTCCGAACTCTGCACCTTCACATTGCCCGACGTCGAAGCTCCCGTCGCCGCGCAATGCGATGCAAACGTCGCATTCGGAGCAAGCTGGAAGTCCTCCGGAACCGCCGAGGAGTAACCCGTCCGGAAACCCACATAGCGCAGGCTCGGCGTCAGGCTCACATACGAGTTGAAGCGAATCTCATCCTGCGCCGTAATCGCAAAGTCGTCCTGGTTGAAGTACGAAGAACGAATCTTGCCGCCGATATTCGCCACGCGCTTCGCGCCGCCATCCGCCGTATTGAAGAAGTTGTTCCGGCTGTTGTATAGCGCGCTCAGGTAATATCCGCCCACCGTGATGAAGTTGTACGGCAGCCGCTTGGTTACCAGCAGCCTGTCGCCCACTGTATCCGTGTATGGACTGTTCCACTCCTCAAGCTGCGGCCCCGGATTGTACAGGTCAAACTGGCGATAGTGCGACCGCGCAATGTGCATGTACCACGACAGATTTTGCAGCGTCGTCGTCGGGTCCAGTTGCACCTGCTCGCGTCCATACACCAGGCCCATCTCGTTCGTGTCGTACTTCTCATAGCTCAGGTAAGGCAGCGTGCTGTAGTAGCCCGAAGTCTGCTGGCTATACTGCTGGCCCGTCGGCGTCCCGTCCATCGTAATCAGCGGATTCGCCGTCATCGGAATCACCTGCGAACGGTAACCCGCTCCATGCGCGTAGTAGCCGCCAATCTCAAAGCTGTTCAACTGGTAGCTCTTGATCGCCTTGCCAAAAAACGCCAGATCCTTGCCCGGATTCTGAAATCCATCCGGCGCGTTGCGGAAGTCGTTCCCGTCGCCCACGCCGCCGCCCACCACCGCAGACCAGCCCTTGAAGATGCCGCTCGTGCCCACCACTGCGATATCTTTCTGGCTGAAGCTGCCATAGGTCATCGAAGCGTTCAGGTGCGGCTTCGCCGTCGGCTGCACCGGCGTAAACTCCACCATGCCGCCGATATTGTTGTACCAGCGGGAATCCGCATCGCCCGGACCATAGGTCACATCCGCATTCTGAATCAGAAACTGCTCCGGCAGCGTCGGCGACTGCCACAGATTCGTCGCCGGATCCACCACCGGCACCCCATCAAACGTGATCGCCAGCGCGCCGCCACCGGAGTAGCCGCCATAGCCGCCCCATCCCTGGCTCACGCCGTTCACGCCCACCGTATACTTCGTCGCTCCCGTGTTGCCATAGCCGGTCACATTCGCGCCCGGCGTCTCGGAGATGATCTGCGCCGCGCCCGCCAGCGGACCCACCGCTTCCATCTGCTTGCTGTCCAGCACGCGCATCTGCTGGTCGCTCTCAAAGACCTCCTGCTGCGTCGGCTGCTCGGTCACGCCCGGCA
>JAJZHE010000201.1 GCA_021804655.1 Acidobacteriota bacterium | reverse complement strand
CGCATCCTCGGGCTGTGATTTTTAAGCCTGTCCTTTGCCGATATCCATCGACGCAGCCATCGGGTTGCGCTCATCGATATAGGCCTCAATCACCTGATCGAGCACTCCCCTGGCGGCCAGAATGAACTCCACCGCATCGCGACCCGCTCCGTGCCCGCCCTCGTGCGGCGTCACATAATGCGCCGCCGCCTTCACCTGCTCCCGCGCATTGGCCACGGCAATCGCCAGCCCGCACTCGCGCAACACCGGCAGGTCGATCACGTCATCGCCCACAAACGCAATCTCCTCCAGCGTCACCTGCTCTTTGGCCATAATCTCGCGCACCGCCTGCATCTTGTACGACTGGCCCATGTAGAGAAACTCGAGCTTCAGGTCGCGCGCTCTCAGCGCCACCGTCTCCGAGATGCGCTTCGTGATAAACCCGCACTTCATCCCGCCCAGACGCGCCAGTGAAAACGCCGTACCGTCATGCGCATGGAACCCCTTGGCCTCGACCATCGTCGTCGATTGAATCCCGAATCCGGCGTCGCCGTCCCGCTTACCCAGATGCTCCTGCGTCGGCCCGCTCGCCGCCGCCGGCGCTGGAAAGATCCAGATGCCGCCATCGGTCATCACCCCGTCCACGTCAAAAAGGATGATCTTGATCCGCCGCGCGCGCTCTTCCGCCGTCAACCCGTTACTCTCTGCCGCTTGCTCGCTCATGCCCTGATTGTACCGGGTTCCAACTTTCTCTTCTCCATCGCCAACTGACCCATTCGTGCGAGACAATCGTTACCATGGCCGACAGCGAAGCCAACCCGAACGCCGCAGAACCCTGGTCTTCCACGCCGCGCGAAGGCGAGTTCTACTACGACGGCCCATACATCGTCTTCACCGCTGCCTACCATCTTCGCCGCGGCTCGTGTTGCCAGTCGGGCTGCCGCCATTGCCCCTGGAATTATCGCCGCGAAGCCTCTTCTTCTTGATTTCGCTGCAATTTCTATCCAGAAAATGTATTCTGTTTGCAACAGCTATCGCCGCGCAATCCACTCCATTTTCAGGTCATCCTCGTGCGCATCTCGCTCTTCATCGCCTGCTACAACGACGCACTCTTCCCGCAGACCGGCAAAGCCGCCGTGCGCGTGCTGGAGCGGCTCGGCCACCAGGTTGAATTCCGCCCAGCGCAAACCTGTTGCGGTCAGATGCACTGGAACACCGGTTATCTCCGCGAAGCGCTGCCCATCCTGCGCCACTTCGTCCGTGTCTTCGCCGACGCCGAGACCGTTGTCGTCCCCTCGTCTTCCTGCGTTGCCATGATCCGCGACCACTACCTGAAGGCTGCGGCCATGGACAACGATCCTGCGCTTGCGCGTGAGGTCGAAGCCTTGCTGCCGCGTGTCTTCGAGTTCACCGAGTTCCTTGTCCGCAAGCTCGGCATCGACGACCTCGGCGCGCGCTTCACCCACAAGGTCGCCTACCACCCCAGTTGCCACTCCGCGCGCAGTCTTCACCTGGACGAAATCCCGCTGCGCCTGCTGCGCCGCGTCCGCGGACTCGATCTCGTTCCCCTCGCGAACGCGCAGGAGTGCTGCGGCTTCGGCGGCACCTTCGCCCTCAAGAACGCGGACGTCTCCTCGGCCATGCTCGCCGACAAGGTTCGCTGCGTGCTCAACAGCGGCGCTGAGGTCATCACCGCCGTCGACAACAGTTGCCTGATGCACATCTACGGCTCGCTTCATCGCCAGCGCACCTTCGTTCGCGCCGTCCATCTGGCGGAGATTCTCGCCTGCTCGGAAGACGAATCCGGCGGTGAATCCGTCCTTGCCCCCGACCAGCACTACGCGCTCGCCGAGCATTCCGCGCGCGTCGCCACGGAGACTGCGCAATGAAGCCGGAAGCGAACTCCTCACCCTGGAACCGCCGCGACTTTCCGGAAGCCGCGCGTGAAGCCCTTGCCGCGGAGCCGCTGCCCACCGCGCCCTTCGAGCACTCCCAGACGCGCCGCAACGTCCGCCACGCGACGGATATCATCCAGGCCAAGCGCAACGCCGTCGTCGCCGAGCTGCCCGAGTGGCAGGCGCTGCGCAGTGCCGGAGCCGCCATCCGCGCGCATACTCTGGAACATCTCGACCACTATCTGCTGGAGTTCGAGGCCAACTGCGTCCGTCGCGGCGGCCACGTCCACTGGGCCGCCGACGCCGCCGACGCTCGCCGCCTGGTGCTCGAAATTCTTGCGCCCCACGCCCCGCGCGAGGTCATCAAGATCAAGACCATGACCTCGGAAGAGATCGGCCTCAACGCCTGCCTCGAAGAACATGGCATCCATCCCGTCGAAACCGATCTTGCCGAACTCATCATCCAGCTTGGCCACGACCGCCCATCCCACTTCGTCGTACCCGCTTTGCACAAGAGCCGCGGCCAGATCCGCGACCTCTTCGCCAGCGCCATGCACCGGCCGGAACTCACCGACTCCCCCGAGGAATTGGCCGCTGCCGCCCGCAGCTACCTCCGCCAGAAGTTCCTCACTACCCCGGTCGCCATCTCCGGAGCCAATTTTCTGCTCGCCGACACCGGCGGCGTCTGCATCGTCGAATCCGAAGGCAACGGACGCATGTGCCTCACTCTGCCCGATGTTCTCGTCACCGTCGTCGGCATCGAAAAAGTTCTTCCGTGCTTCCAGGATCTCGAAGTCTTCCTGCAAACCCTGCCGCGCTCGGCCACCGGCGAACGCATGAATCCCTACAACTCCATCTGGTCCGGCACGCCAGCCGGCGACGGCCCGCGCGAGTTCCACGTCATCCTGCTCGACAACGGTCGCTCGCCCATCCTCGCCGACGCCGAATCCCGCCAGACCCTGCGCTGCATCCGCTGCGCTGCCTGCCTGAACGCCTGCCCCGTCTATCACCAGACCGGCGGCCACGCCTACGAATCCGTCTATGCCGGGCCGATCGGAGCCATCCTCACCCCTCAGCTTCACGCGATGCACGACGCGCAGTCGCTGCCCTATGCCTCCTCGCTCTGCGGAGCCTGCTACGAGGTCTGCCCCGTCGAAATCAACATTCCTGAAGTTCTCATCCACCTGCGCAGCCAGGTCGTCCAGCAGCAGCAATCCACGCTCACCGGCTCGCTCGGTCTCTGGAACATCGCCATGAAGTCCGCCGCATTCCTCATGCAGGACGGCGGTCGCCTCGGCGCAGCCGTTCGCCTGGCCCAAACCGCGCAGGCACCGCTTGTCTCCCGCAACGGCTTCATCGAGTGGATGCCTGGTCCGCTCAGCGGCTGGACCAAGACCCGCGACCTGCCCGCGCTGCCCGCTGAATCCTTCCGCGCCTGGTGGCGGCGCACCCGATCCGCGCAACCAGCCACCCCCGCCGCCTCGGAGCCGCGCCATGAATAACCAAATCCAGCCCGGCGATTCACGCCAGAGGATTCTCGCCCGCATCGCCGCTTCGCTCGGTCGCGATCCAGCCATAGCCGCCGCGCCCGCTGCCTACGCCGTTCTCCCGCGCCACTACCGCGCCACCGCCGCCACGCCGACGGCCCAATCCATATCGCGCTTCCTCGACCGCCTCCACGAATACAACGCCGCATGCGTGCGCGTCGCCTCGGAAGCCGGGATCGCCGCAGCCATCGCCGCCGTGCTCGCCGCGCGCAGCCAATCCGGCCTCGCCGTCGTCTCCGGCATTCCCCCCGCGTGGCTGCCTCCGGGCTTCAACTTCCCGCTCGCCAACCCGCTCACCGCCGAAGAACTCGACCGCCAGCCCGGCATCCTCACCGCCTGCGCCGTCGCCATCGCGGAGACCGGCTCGCTTGTCCTGCAATCCGGCCCGCGCCAGGGTCTGCGCCTGCACACACTCGTCCCCGACCATCACCTGTGCATCGTCTTTGAGAGTCAGCTTGTCGCCACGGTTCCCGAAGCATTCCCGCGCCTCGACCCCAACCTGCCGACGACCTTTATCTCCGGACCATCGGCTACAGCGGATATCGAGATGACGCGCATCAAAGGCGTCCATGGCCCACGCACACTCGACGTGCTCCTGGTCGCCGACT
>JAJZHE010000200.1 GCA_021804655.1 Acidobacteriota bacterium | reverse complement strand
AAGCGGGAATCCGCACGTAAAGCACGAGAAGACCGACGGCAACTGCGGGATCAGAGTGCGGTGCCAAGAAGTTGGCGCAGAACCTTAACATATTCCGCAAGCGCCGCGCGACCGGCAGCCGTCAGTCGGTAAAGCGACTGCGGCTTGCGGGCAACGAAGTGTTGATCTTGCCCCCGGAAAACGTCTCTCGTGGCGAGCTGTTGTAATCGCGAAGAGGCGACTGAGATGGAGAAATCGACACGGCGGCGCTATACGTTGGAGTCCAAGCAGGAGGCGGTTCGTTTGGTGTCTTTCGGGCAGAAGATTTCTGCTGCGGCGAAGGCCCTTGGGAGTGTGGAGAACGCTGGCGAACTGGGTGAAGGCGGAGAAGGCTGGCCTGCCGCGCACTCGACATGGCGTGGCGTAGTCGGCTGCCCGCCGTTGGCTTGTACGCCTCCGACCATCTATCTCTGGGACAAAACACTTAGCCTGCTGGAGCAGAAGCTGCAATAAGCGACGGCGCAGAGTACTGCCCGCGCTTATTGCGCAAGCGCAGGCAACGCAGCCCAGTCTGGCTGTGTGGCATCGACGATCCAAAGCGGATCACCGGCAGCGGCCGTGACGACAGCGCGAGTCTGTGACCAATCGATGGAACCTTTGCCGGGCCAGAGATGTTCGTCGCGGAAGCCGCGATTGTCGTGCATGCGCACGGCGACGATGCGTCCTGCGGCGGCCAGCGCGGCTGGGATGCCACAGGTGGCGTGAGCGTGGCCAAGATCGAGACAGAGGCCCACGCGTGTGAGATGGCCAACGTTGAGAATTTCGACGAGGCGCTCAGGGAGAGATGCCTCATTCATGCCGTTTTTGACAAGGATGCAAACACCAAGCGGACGCGCGAAGGCATCAAGATGTTCGAGTGCTGTAAGCGCATTTTCCAGAGTTCTGGGCGACCATCCTTCTCCCTGCTCACCCAAAGCGACAACAAGATGCTGGAAACGGAGCAGTTCTGCGGTCTCCATCGCGCGCTTGACCTCGTCGATGGCGTCGATGCGGCGGGATTTCTCCGGGTGAAGCAGATTGACGGACGGTGCGCCCGCGCGACCCATTTCACGGTCTGGAAATTTGGGTGCGTGAAGTCCCCATGGCGTGATTTTATGCTGAGTAAACCAGGATGCGAGTTCGGCAACATGTTCTCTATCGGTGTAATCGAAGTGCTGACGCGCCGCGAAAATCTCGATAGCGATGGCGGCTGACACCATATCCGGGATCGTATCCAAAAGCTTATTCAGCAGCGAAGGCTGCAAGCGCTCGTTGAGCATCATCCGCGTGGAAATTCCAATTCGCATCGCCAGTCCATTTCCACAGTCTGCCGTGCGCAGACACCATACTCTGCGCGCGTGACCGATTCTGCCCTGAGTTTCGCATCTTCAGGAGCCGGGCGGAAGTAGTCGGAATGGTTCCTCCTGTGCGTGCGGACAAAAGTAGAATCCCATGCGGAAAAAATGTATACGAAAAGGCGGGCCGCGAACGGCAGGAGCTTTGCGCAAAAACACTTGCGGATATGCTGTTCTGGTTCTGCGGCAGTGTGGGCGCTGACGATGCTGGGGTCTATGTTTTGGTCTGGGCTTTGCGTGCGGCCCAGCGCCGACGCTGCGCCTTGGCCATTGCGCGGCGTGTTTCTGGCGGCACCATCCGCTTGCGCGGCTTGGGCTGGGCGAGCAGGATGACATTGGTCAAGGCGGAGAGCTTGCCGCATGCAGCCAGCAGCGAGCGAGCGCGGCGAAGCGTCTCCAATTCAGCATCGAGCATGAGCAAAATAGTCTCGACAGGCATACAACTACGTTACTGGACGACTTCCCTGTTCGTCGAGTGGCCTGAAGGAATGCGCAGCACAGGATGCGGCTTTCGCGCGATGAGCCGATGCGAGTAGATTGTTTTGCAGGGGGTAAGAAGATGAAAGCTTTGCTTTTGGATGCTCCGGGAAGTCTGGTGATGAATGAAACGGAATCACCAGAGCCAAGAGCGGGTGAAGTGCTGATTCGTGTGGCCGCCTGTGGCATCTGCGGCAGTGATGTACACGGCTATGACGGCTCGTCGGGGCGACGGATTCCGCCTCTGGTGATGGGCCATGAAGCTGCGGGAATTGTGGAAGCAGTGGGTGAAGGCGTACGCCGTTTTGCCGTGGGCGCGCGGGTGACGTTTGATTCGACGGTCTATTGCGGGGAGTGTTTTTTCTGCGCGCGTGGGGAGATTAACCTGTGTGACCGGCGCGAAGTGGTGGGTGTCTCGTGCCAGGAGTTTCGTCGCAATGGGGCATTTGCGGAGATGGTGGTTGTGCCCGAGCGCATTGTGCACAGATTGCCGGATTCGATGGAGTTCGCCGAAGCGGCGATGCTGGAGGCGGTAGCGGTGGCGCTCCATGCTGTGCATCTGACCAAGGTGATACCGGAAACAACGGTACTGGTGATTGGCGCAGGCATGATCGGACTGCTGATAGCGCAGTCGCTGTCGGCACTCGGTTGCAAGCGCGTGCTTGTTTCGGATGTGGATGAGACACGCCTGGCGCTGGCGCGCAGCCTTGGCGCGACGAAAACCGTGTGCGCATCAGGGGCGGATTTGGTGAAGGCGATACATGAAGCAACCGAGGGGCGCGGAGTGGATGCAGTTCTGGAAGCAGTAGGTCGCGATGAAACAATCGCAGCGGCGATTGACGCGGTGAAAAAAGGCGGGACGGTGACGCTGGTGGGCAACATCACGCCTGTGGTGACGCTGCCGCTGCAGAAAGTGGTCTCGCGGCAGATTCGGCTGCAAGGCTCGTGCGCCTCGAACGGCGAATATCCGGAGGCGATTGCGCTGGTGTCGGAGGGACGGATTCGCGTGAAGCCGCTGATTACAGCAGTGGCTCCCCTGGAGGATGGAGCAGAGTGGTTCACGCGACTGCATGCGCGCGAACCGAACCTGATGAAGATTGTGCTGGACCCGCGCATGACGGTGCGGCATGTGACGGCGTGACGGGAGAGCGAGGGATTGTGGTGGCGGAAAATTTTTTCGATTTAACGGGACAGACAGCGATGGTGACGGGCGCAAGCCGCGGACTGGGGCAGTATTTTGCTCGGGCGTTGGCGCGGGCCGGAGCGAACCTGATTCTGACGAGCAGGCGGAGCGCGGAGATTGCGCCGTTTGCGGAAGAGATGCGCACGCTGGGGCGAAGCGTGCATACGCTCGATCTGGATGTGCGCGAGCAGGCGAGCATTGAACGCATGGGGGAGCAGGTGGAAGCGCTCGGCATGCCGGTGCAGATTCTGGTGAACAACGCGGGATGCAACGTGCGCAAGCCGGCGTTGGAGGTCGAGTGGGAGGACTGGAATCTGGTGCTGGATACGAATCTGCGTGGGAGTTTTTTTGTGGCGCAGGCAGTGGCGCGCGGGATGGCGCGGCATGGGTATGGACGCGTGATCAACATCGGCTCGGTGACCAGTGTTGCCGGCTACGCGGGATTAGGGCCGTATTGTGCGAGCCGTGGCGGAATTCGGCAGTTGACGATGAGCCTGGCCGATGACTGGGGACGTTATGGGATTACGGTGAACTGCCTGGCTCCGGGATGGTTTCGCACGGCGCAGAATCAGGTGCTCTATGAGGACGCGGAGTGGGTGAGATATCTGGAGGATCGGATTCCGCTGAAGCGCGCGGGGCTGCCGAATGATCTGGATGGAGCAGTGGTGTTTCTGGCCTCAGAGGCGAGCCGCTACCTGACGGGGCAGACGCTGCTGGTGGATGGGGGAATTTCAACGGGTGCGGTACGCGCGACGACGAGCAAAGCGAAGCAAGGAGAACGGAAATGAGCGGACGAATCTGGCTTGGGACATTGGCGCTGATGGCGACAGGCGCGGCAGCATGCAGGGCGCAGAAACCGGCTCCACCGCCGACGCGGGATGCGCATGCGGCGGGATATGTGAAGGCTGTCGAGCTGCCGGATGGAGCGGTGCCACCGGTCGATCAGAATGGAAATTTCATTCTGGGGCCGACGCATCCGGCTGCACCGGAGACGACGCCCG
>JAJZHE010000055.1 GCA_021804655.1 Acidobacteriota bacterium | reverse complement strand
CGGCTCGCTCAGTCCCGGCAACCGTTCGGCCATCTCTTCGGCTGCCTTGCGCCGCGCCTGTTCACGAGCCAGTTCCGCCGTAGCAGCCTGTCCCTGCTCCACTTCGCTCTGCTTCAAATCGCTTTGCATCGCCGACGGCATCTCCGATTGCAAATCCGTCAGCACCAGCACCTCATCCAGATGGTCCAGCGCTACGGCTGGCTTCAGAATCACATCGATGAACGCGCTTCGATCCGCGTCGCGCACCACGCGTATCACCGTGCCCACGGGCAGCCCACGCGGAAAAATCTGATCGCCGCCTGCCGTCAAAACCTGCTCGCCTGGCTGAATGCGCGAGTCGGCCAGAACGCCGACAACCTCGGTACGCCCATCCGCATCGCCGCGCAGGATGCCTCGAATGCGCGTCTTCTCCAGAACGACGCCGGCGCCGCTGGTCGCATCATTGATCATCAACACCTGCGCCGTATGCGGGAAGACATCGCGCACCTTGCCGACAATTCCGTCCGCGCTGATCACCGCCATATCTGCTCGCAAGCCATCCGCCGAGCCTTTGTCGATGAACAGAAGATGCGATTGCAGATTTCCGCTCGTTCCGATCACCTGCGCGGCGACCGTCTTCTGCGGATAACTCTGCTGAAAATGGAGCAGCGACTGCAACCGCTGCGCCTGCCGCACATCCTCCAGCATCATCGCCTGCTCCAGACGAAGCCGGTCGATCGTCTGCTGCATCTGAGCATTCTGAGCATGCAAATGCAGCAGGTCCAGATAACCCGACCACAATCCCCCCGCGCCCTGATTCACGGCATGAAACAGCCGCTCCGGTGGGGTCACCAGGTCCGCAGCCCACAGTCGCAACAGCATCACTCCGCCCTTGTCGCGCGGTGCCATCTCCAGCGCGCGCTGCTGCGCCGTCGTTGGATTGTTGCGCGATGGCCGCCTCACCTGCACCGCAAGACCGATGATCTGCGCCAGCAGTGCGGCTAGCAGAACAATCAGGTTCCGGTGTCGGCTGAAAAACGATTCCATTCGTGCTCTTGGCCGCTTCCCATGCGGCGGTCTTTCAGGCTCTTCGCGACTGCCGCGCTTCTACCGAAGGCATCGCTCGCATTCACTGAATATACGTCTTCAGGCTCAGCCGCATCTTTGGTCCACGAAGGCATTCAACTTCTGCCGCAACACGGCAGAGCGTCAGTCGATCTTGATCTTGCGCAGCAGCCGGAAATCGGAGAGCATCTTGCCCGTTCCCAACACCACGGAAGCCAGCGGATCGTCGGCGACGGAAACCGGCAATCCCGTCTCTTCGCGAATCCGCTTGTCCAGATTCTTGATCAGCGCACCACCGCCCGTCAGCACGATGCCACGGTCGGAGATATCCGCCGAAAGCTCCGGTGGCGTCCGTTCCAGCGCCACTCGAATCGCATTCATGATGACCGCAATGCACTCGGCCAGCGACTCGCGAATCTCGCTGTCGTCGATGGCAATGGTCTTGGGCACGCCTTCAATGAGGTTGCGCCCTTTGATCTCCATCGTCAGCGGCTTGTCCAGCGGATAGGCCGAGCCAATCTCGATCTTGATCTGCTCCGCCGTCCGCTCGCCGATCAGCAGGTTGTACTTGCGCTTCAGATAGTTGGTGATCGCCTCGTCCATCTGGTTGCCGGCCATGCGCACCGAGCGCGAATAGACGATGCCGGACAGAGAGATCACCGCGATATCCGTCGTGCCGCCGCCAATGTCCACAACCATGTTGCCGTAGGCTTCGGTAATCGGCAGCCCGGCGCCAATCGCAGCCACCATCGCCTGCTCCACCAGATACACTTCGCTTGCCTTCGCGCGATAGGCCGAGTCCTCGACGGCGCGCTTTTCCACCTGCGTAATCTCCGACGGCACACCGATCACGATCCGCGGATGCACCAGCATCTTGCGATTGTGCGCCTTCTGGATGAAGTAATTCAGCATCTTTTCGGTCACCTTGAAGTCGGCGATCACCCCGTCCTTCATCGGCTTGATGGCGACAATGTTGCCCGGCGTACGGCCCAGCATCTCCTTGGCCTCTTTGCCAACCGCCTCCACCTCGCCGGTGTTTTTATTGATCGCCACAATGGATGGCTCATTGACGACGATGCCTTTGCCGGCAGCATAGACCAGCGTGTTGGCTGTACCCAGATCGATCGCCAGATCGCTGGAAAACATGCTGAAAAGCGAGCGCAAACCGTGAGCACGCGCAGGACGCGAAGGATAACCGTTCATGGACATTATGGATTCAACTCTCTTGGTTAATTGTAAGGCCAGCTTAAGATTGAAACGTCGGTGGCGAGAGGGGACGCGATGAGAAAACTTCTCTCATGTTCCAATGAGGAAGCTCTGAGCCTTTTTCGGGAATCGTTCTTTCGGGAATCATTGCCCAGCCTTCATCCCCGCATCCACCCTGCCTGATTCCGCAGAACTGGATTCCGTCGTGCGTTTCAACTGACCGCACGCTGCATAGATATCCCGTCCCCGTGGACGACGAATGTACGTCTGAATTCCAGCCGCCAGCAACTCCTGCTGAAAGGCAAGCACCGAATCCTGCGATGGACTGCGATATTCAATCCCCGGGCCGGGATTCCAGGCAATCAGATTCACCATTGCTGGCAAACGCGCGCGTCGCAACAGCGCAGCCAGCTCGCGCGCATCTTCCCTGCGATTGGTCACTCCATCCAGCAGCACATACTCAAACGTGATCTTCTCGCGCGGCTTGAACGGAATCGCCCGCGCCGCTTCCATCAGCTCCGCAATCGGCCATTTGCGGTTGATCGGCATCACGCTTTCGCGAATCGCGTCGTTCGGAGCATTCAGACTGATGGCCAGCCGCGGCCGCTCCGGCTCGGCGGCAAAGCGGCGAATCGCCGGAACGATGCCGGAGGTCGAAACCGTCATGCGCTGCATCGCAATGCCCACTTCTTCCTTCAGCAGCCGCACTGCGGCCATCCAGTTCTCGTAGTTCAAAAACGGCTCGCCCATGCCCATGAAGACAAGATTGATACGGTTGCGATTGACGGCCACGCCATGCCGCGCCAGCACGGACACCACCTGCCCGGCAATCTCGCCCGCCGTCAGGTTCCTCTGCAACCCCAGCTTCGCCGTCAGGCAAAACTGGCAGTTGACCGCGCAGCCCACCTGGCTGGAGACGCAGATCGTCGCCCGCTTCCACTCCTGTTGGCTTCTGCCGTCAGCCGCGCTGTCCTGCTCATCGTCGTCCGCTGCGCCGTCGCCGTCCGGCATCCACACCGTCTCCACCGTGTTCTCGCCGGTCTGGATCAGATACCGTTCCGTCCCATCCACCGAGCGAAAACTCTGAGCGATCTCCGGCCGCCCCGGCACATACCCTTCCGCCTGCAACCGCGCGCGCAGTCCCAGCGGCAGCGTACTCATCTCCGCCCACGCATTCACCCGCTGCCGATAGAGCGCATCCGCCAACTGCCGCCCGCGATACGGCTTTTCGCCCACACTCGCGGCAACGGCCGCCAGTTCCGTCACGCTCCGGCCAAACAATTCCTTCCCCGATCTGTTGGGCGCGGATTGCAGATCCGTCGGCAGAATCGACTCGATCGGCACGATCTGCGAGGCTTGCGCCTGCTCGTTTCCGCGTTCCTTCCCGGATTCAATTGCGCTCTTCATTCCGCACCAGAATAGCAGCCGGCATGTGTCGGCAGGGCTTTTCGCGCGCATCCCCGGCAACATCCATCTACAATCAAGAACAGTGGGAGCAAGACAGGAGACCACCGTGTCCACAATGCAGAATCCACCACGCAATCTGCGCCGCACCGTTCTGCCCAACGGAATGATCATCCTGACCGAGCGCATGGAGCATCTGCACTCGGTGGCGATGGGCGTCTGGGTCAAATCCGGTTCGCGCTATGAAGCTGCTCCCCTCAACGGCATCTCCCATTTTGTCGAACACATGCTTTTCAAGGGAACGCGCTCGCGCACCGCGCAACACATTGCCCGCGAGATGGACTCGATTGGCGGCAATCTCGACGCCTACACCGGCAAGGAGACGATCTGTTTCAGCGTCCGCGCGCTCTCCGGCCACGTGCCCATCGCGCTCGACGTACTCACCGATCTCGTGCTTCATCCCATCTTTGCGGCCCCGGACATCGAACGCGAACGGGGCGTCATTCTGGAAGAGATCAAGATCGACGAAGACAATCCTGACGTCCTGGTGCATGAAATCTTCACCCGAAACTTCTGGAAAGATCAGCCACTGGGAAAGCCGATCCTGGGCACCACGGAGACCGTCAGAGAATTTGGACAATCCTCGCTTTTTGCCTACCACGAGGATCGTTTTCGCGCCGGGAATATGGTCTTTGCCGCTGCCGGCCAGCTTGAACATGACGATTTTGTCCAGCAGGTCTCGGAAAAATTCCAATTGGTGGCTCCCGGCGCGCCCTCCCTGCACGCCGAACCGCCCGTGGTCAGCTCCCCCATCGTCCTGCGCAACAAACGCTCGCTCGAACAGGTCCAGATTTGTCTCGGCGTCCCCTCGCCGCCCATCACCGATGAAAACCGCTACGCGACGCTGATTCTGAACACCGTGCTCGGCGGCGGCATGAGTTCCCGCCTCTTCCAGACCATCCGCGAAGAACGCGGCCTGGCCTACTCCATTTACTCCGACCTCAGCCCTTACACCGACACCGGTTCGCTTTGTGTTTACGCTGGAACCTCGGCGCAGAAGGCGCGCGAGGTCATCGAACTGATCCTCTCCGAATTCCGCAGCCTGAAGCAGGACCTGCTGGCCGAAGACGAGCTGAGACGCGCGATCGAACAGGTGAAAGGCAACATCCTGATGGGCTTGGAAAGCTCTGGCTCGCGCATGTCCAATCTTGCCCGCCAGGAGATGTACTTCCATCACTTCTTCAGCGTCGATGAAGTGCTGGCGCGCCTTGAAGCCGTCACCGCGGCTCAGGTGCAGCAGATGGCCCAGGAGCTGTTTCGCCCCGAACGGATCGCCGTCACCATGCTTGGCAGGCTCGACGGAGTGAAGCTGAACCGCGCTGAAATGATCTGCTGAACAGCGATGCAACGTATTTGTCGAAAGCTGCTATACTCATGTTGCAGACGAATTTGTCCGCCCAGGCTTGAGCAACCACAAACCGGCGCGGAGAGAGGAGTGGGCTAATAGCCCACTTTTTATTTGCGATAAAAAGCATCCTGGATTTTTCGCAAGGCATTGGAAGAAATGGCGTTAGCGCTCGATTCAATTCGTGAAGCTGCTCAGCGCGTCGCAGGCTCGCTGGGCCTCGACGTGGTCGATCTCTCCTTCACCGTTCACGGCAAGCAGCGCGTCCTCTGCCTCTTTCTGGAAAAGAATGCAACACAGCGGTCTGCCTGCATCGCACAGCAGCAGGAGAACCCGGACAGCCTGACCATGCCAGGGGGCGTCTCCGACCCGCAGCATCTGAGCTGGCTGACCCACGAAGACTGCGTTGCCTTCAGCCGCGACTTTGGAACATTGCTCGACGTGGAAGATCTTGGCCCGGACGGCGAATACACGCTTGAGGTCAGCTCTCCGGGACTTGATCGCAAACTCGCAACTGTCGAGGATTTTCAGCGTTTTCGCGGTGCATTGGTCAAGGTTCAGACCCTGGAGCCAATCGCTAACAACCGTCACTGGCAGGGACGGCTGACCGAAGCGGGCGAACAGGCATTGACGTTGGACCTGACCGCAACCCGCCAGAACAGCAAGTCGCGCAAAACTGGCGTGCAACAGGTGGAGATTGCCCTGCGCAATGTGGAGCGGGCGCAGTTGCTGCCCGAGTTCGAGCTGCACGGATAAAACTTTCGGCTGGAATCGAGCACCATCCGGCAAATTTTGAGCAAGACCTCTCCCGGTCAGACCCGGTAGAGAACAAACAGGAGCAGGCCAGAGAACGATGTCGAGCGCTTTGTATCAAACCATTGAAATGTTGAGCCGGGAGAAGAACATTGACCCGGAGATCGTCGTCCACGCCGTGGAAGAAGCCATCGTGCTGGCTACGCGCAAATACTACAAAAGCCAGCAGACGATGCGCGGCGAACTGAACAAGGAAACGGGCGAAATTGTCGTCTACGCCTTCAAGACCGTGATTGCTCCCGACGAGGAACTGGCGGACCCGATCAATCAGATTCCGCTCGTCGAAGCGCAGGCTGAGCATGGCGCGGAGATTGAACCTGGCATGGAGATCAGGACCTATCTGGACACGCGTCCGCTGGGCCGCATCGCCGCTCAGCTTGCCAAGCAGGTTATTTTCCAGAAGGTGCGCGACGCCGAGCGCGACACCGTCTTCAATGAGTACGCTCACCGGGAAAAGGAAGTCCTTTCCGCAACGGTCAAGCGCATCGAAGGACCGGATCTGGTGATCGACCTGGGCAAGGCGGAAGCGCGTATGCCGCGGCGCGAGCAATCCCGTCTGGAGTCTTTCAGCGTTGGCGAGCGGATTCGCGTCGTCCTGCAGAAGGTGGACCGCACGGCCAAAGGACCACAAGTACTGGTCTCCCGTGCCGTGCCCGAGCTGGTTCAGAATCTTTTCCAGTCTGAGGTTCCGGAGATCTACGACAACACCGTGGTCATCCGCGCCATCGCCCGCGAAGCCGGCGAACGCACCAAGATCGCCGTCATGAGCCGCGACAAGGACGTGGACCCTGTTGGCGCCTGCGTTGGCATGAAAGGCATGCGCGTACAGTCGATCATCCGTGAACTGCGCGGCGAAAAAATTGACATCATCGAATACAGCGAAGAGATCACAACCTTTGCCGAGAAGGCTCTGCAACCGGCAAAGGTTAGCCGTGTCTCGATTGTGGACTTGGAAAACAAACAGCTTGAAGTCATCGTCGATGACACGCAGCTCTCGCTTGCCATCGGCAAAAAGGGGCAGAACGTTCGTCTGGCCGCCAAGCTGCTTGGATGGAAGATCGACATCAAGAGCGAAGAAGAAAAGCGGCAGGAAGTCGAGCAGCAGATGTCATCCTTCAGCGGTGGGCCGTCCACGCCCATCGAGCAGGTGACAGAACTCGGCGATTCGATTCTGCAGAAGCTCATTACAGCCGGCGTCACCACCGTTGAGGCTCTCGCCGATATGACTCCCGAGCAACTGGAAGAGATTCCAGGCATTGGAGAAAAAACGCTGGAACGCATCGGCGTTGCCGTGCGCCACTACTTTGGCGAGTATGCCGAGGGCGAGGTTCGCCCAGAGCCTCCAGCCGCAGAGAGCGCTGCGACCCTATCCGACGCGATTGAAGGCGATACTGCCACTGCCGTCGAGTCCCCTGCGGATCCGGTCGGCGATGCCGCCGAAATCACCGATGCAGCGGTCCAGAACTCTGCCGAAACAGCGACCGAAGAGCCAGCCGACGCCATTGAGACGACGCCTGAGCCTGTGGCTGAAGGGGCAAAGGAGAACAAATTGGCACCTGCTGAAACGAATAAGAACGAAACCGGCTCGGAAGATGCGTAACATGCGTCTTCCGGTCTCTCTGAATTCAGGGGATAATACTTGGGACCGGGCAATTGTCTCCGCGAGGTTCCAATGAACAGTTAACCAGGCAGTCGAATAACGAAAAGAGGCGGATGAGTAAGGTTCGAATCAACGATCTGGCGCGCGAGCTGGAAGTGAAGAGCAAGCAAATTCTGGACGCTCTGCGTGCAATGAATCTGGGTGAAGGCAAGACGCACTCCAGCTCCATCGAAGAGGATGAAGCGGAGAGCGTGCGGGGTCACTTGAAGAAAAGTGGCAAGCCGACTGCTTCAGGCAACACACGAACTGAGACGGAGATGCGCCCGAAGATTGATCTTTCGGGCATCTCCAAACCCGGAGATGCGCTCAAAGCCATTCTGGCCAGCAAGCAACAGGCCGAGCAGGCTGTGCGCAGACCCGTTCCAGTGGCTCCGGCAAAAGTTGCGCCCCCTGTGACCGCGTCCGCCGCGCAAAAAGAACCAGTCGTTCAGGTGATTCCACCCAAGCCACCGCCGCGCAAAATTGTGCCTCAGCCCCGGCCCGCACCCAGCATCGTAGTCACTCCCGCTCCTGCGATCGCTGCGCCTCCGCCAGCGAAAACTGTGATCGCTCGTCCGCCTGCGGGTGCCGTCGTGGCAACGCCGCCCAAGCCCGCTGTCGCCGTTGCCCCACCAGCCGCCACCGCGGTGGTCCGTCCAGCAACGCTCGAAGCTGCGGAAAACAAGTCTGTTTCCGCGTCGGCAGCTCCCAAATCGCACGCCAGCGCACCCATCTCGGCGGACGCAGACGCAACCGTCCATCGCGGAGATGCTCGCGGAGACGCTGTGGCTGCTCCGGCAGAGGCTCCTCCATCGGCGGATCAGGCCATCCAGGCCAGTCAGGCAACCAGCAGCGCAGCAGACGTCGCACCAGCGCCTGCCGCGACCGCAATCGTCACGCCGACAAGTGCCCCTTCCGATTCAGCGTCGGCGGAAAGCGTCGTCGCCTCTCCGGCTGCTCCGGCAGTGCCTGTGCGGCGCGTCATCATGCCGCAGACTGGTCCGCGCCCCTCCTACAAAGCTCCCGTTCTGCCTCCGGCAGCACCGCGCCCAGCGGGTGCTCAAGGCGGACTTGAGCGCGGCAAACCCATCTTTGAACGTCGCCCCACAGGCGCTCCCGGAGGATTTCCCCAGCGCCCCTACAATCAGCCCGGACAAAGCGTCGGCGGACCGCGCCCCAAGCATCCCACGCGGCCCGGCTTTGGCGCACCCGGCGCACCCGGTGCGCGGCCCGGTTTTGGCCCCCGTCCAGGTGGATTCGGTGGACCTCGCCCGGGTGGATTCGGCGCAGCCCAGGCTCCGCCGCCATCCGGTGAACCGACGCGTGCGCAGCGTCCTTCAGGACCGCCTCGTGGCCGCGGCAGACAGCAGTATCCAAAGACCAAAGAAGGCCCGATGAAGGGCTTTGTTCCGCCGCCTCGCATCGGCGGACCCTATATGGGCACCGAACCACCGCCCATCACCCGCGAGATCACCGTCACCGAAGGCATCAGCGTCAAGGATCTGGCCGAAAAGCTGGATATCCGCGCCAAGGATCTGATTGCAACGCTGCTCATGCGTGGCGTCTTTGTCACCGTCAACCAGTCGCTCGATGCCGAGATGGTGAAGGATGTTGCCGCGCGTTTTGGCGCAGCAGCCACCGTCATCAGCTACGAAGACGAGCTGGCCAATCAGGCGCTGGAAGAGATTCTGGAAAGTGACAACATCGACGAGCTGGAAGTTTCCCGCTCGCCTGTGGTCACCGTCATGGGTCACGTCGATCATGGCAAGACCTCGCTGCTCGACGCGATTCGTGAAACCGACGTCGCTTCCGGCGAAGCCGGCGGCATCACGCAGCACATTGGCGCTTACAAGGTTCGCTTCAGCAAGGAAGGTTCGCCCGCTTCCGGTCGCGAGATCGTCTTCCTCGACACTCCCGGCCACGAAGCCTTCACGCGCATGCGTGCTCGCGGAGCCAAGGTCACCGACCTGGTTGTCATCGTGGTTGCGGCAGACGACGGCCCGATGCCCCAGACCATCGAGGCCATCGACCACGCCAAAGCCGCCAACGTGCCCATCATTGTGGCCATCAACAAGATCGACAAGCCGGAAGCACAGCCGGATCGCGTGATGAAGCAGCTTGCGGATCGCGGCCTGGTGCCCGAGGACTGGGGCGGCGAAACGGTCTACGTGCCGGTTTCCGCCAAGAAACGCCTCGGACTTGACCAGTTGCTGGAGATGATCTGCCTGGTCTCCGATGTGGCCAGCTTGAAATCCACTCCCGGGCGCAAGGCCGTTGGCACGGTGCTCGAAGCCAAGCTGGATCGTGGCCGCGGCGCTGTCGCTACGGTTCTGGTCCAGAATGGCACTTTGCGGCTCAACGACAGCTATATTGTCGGCAACACCTTTGGCAAAGTGCGCGCCATGTTCGATGATCGTGGCCGCGCGCTCACGGAGGCCGGGCCATCCACGCCGGTCGAGGTTCTCGGCCTGGAAGGCATGCCGGACTCCGGTGATACCTTCCTCGTTGTTGCGGACCGCGACAAGGCCAAAGGCATTGCGCAGTATCGCAAGATGAAGGAGCGCGAAGCGCAACTGGCCAAGAGCAGCCGTGTTTCGCTCGAAGGTCTGGCCGAGCAGATTCGTATGGCCGGGATCAAGGACCTGCCGCTCATCCTCAAGGGCGATGTCACCGGCTCGGTCGAGGTGCTGGCCGATTCGCTGGTGCGCATGTCCACCGAGAAGGTGCGGATCAAGGTCATTCACTCCGGCGTCGGCGCCATCACGGAAAGCGACATTCTGCTGGCCTCGGCCTCCAATGCCATCGTGATCGGCTTCAACGTGCGTCCGGAGCGCAAGGCCGCCGAACTGGCGCAGCAGGACAATGTGGAGATTCGCCTGCACTCGATCATCTACGAGTTACAGGACGAGATTCGCAAAGCCATGCTGGGCCTGCTCGATCCAACCTACCGCGAGAACTACATTGGACGCGCCGAAGTGGTGAATATCTTCCGCATCCCCAAGGTGGGCACCATCGCCGGTTGCCGCGTCACCGACGGTGTGCTTCGTCGCGATGCCGAGGTGAAGATTCTGCGTGGAGACGAACAGGTCTTCAAAGGCAAAATCGGATCGTTGCGCCGCGTGAAGGATGATGTGAAGGAAGTGACCAACGGCATGGAGTGCGGCGTCGGCATCGCAGGCTTTGGCGACCTGAAGGAAGGCGATCTCATTGAAGCCTTCTCGACCGAGCGCATCGCCAGCGACCTGGGCGCTTTGACCTCCGCGAAGGCCTGAAACGCTTCCGCCTCAACCCACAAAAAATGCCCGGATACCTGTTGCGTATCCGGGCATTTTCATCGCATGACGCCAACCTCCGCGCGCTCTCGAACCGCCATGCAATCGTGCAGGCGCGCGCCCGCTTCCACCATCTACAATGGGGATGGCAACAACAGGAGAATCGACGATGATCATTGGAGTTCCGCGCGAGATCAAGGACCACGAAGCACGCGTCGGCGTTACGCCCGCGGGTGCGCGCGCCCTCACGGACGCCGGCCATGTCGTGCTGGTGGAGACGCATGCCGGTGCGCTTTCCGGATTTCCCGACCATGAATATCAGGATGCTGGCGCGGAGATCGTCGGCGACGCCGGCCACGTCTGGGGCAAAGCCGAGATGATCGTCAAGGTCAAGGAGCCGGTCGCCGCAGAATACCCCTATTTCCGCGAAGGGCTTGTGCTCTTCACCTATCTGCATCTGGCTCCTCTGCCGGAGCTGACGGACCGGCTGCTCGCCGCCAAGGTCACCGGCATCGCCTATGAGACCGTGCGCGACAAAGCCGGGACGCTGCCGCTGCTGACGCCCATGAGCGAAGTGGCCGGGCGCATGAGCATTCAGGTCGGCGCCACCTATCTGGAGAAAGAACGTGGCGGACGCGGCATTCTTCTCGGCGGAGTCCCGGGCGTGCCGCCAGCCAACGTCTGCATCATCGGCGGCGGCATCGTCGGCACCAATGCAGCCAAGATCGCGATGGGGATGGGCGCGCACGTCACATTGGTGGATATGAACCTGAATCGGCTGCGCGAGCTGGACGATCTCTTCGGCGGACGCCTGAATACCCTGGCCTCCAACAGCTATAACGTGGCCCACGCCACGCGCGAGGCGGACCTGGTCGTTGGCGGCGTGCTCATTCCCGGCGCAACAGCACCCAGGATCGTGACCAAAGCGATGGTGGCGCGCATGAAGAAGGGCGCAGTCATCGTGGATGTAGCCATCGATCAGGGCGGATGCGTGGAGACGGCACGCCCCACCTCGCACTCCGATCCTTCGTTTGTCGTCGAGGGTGTCGTGCACTACTGCGTCACCAACATGCCTGGAGCCGTGCCGCACACCTCCACGCTGGCGCTCACCAACGCAACCTTCCCTTACCTGATGCGGCTTGCCAATCACGGCGCTGAGGCCGCGCTGCGCGCCGACAGCGGACTGGCCGAAGGGCTGAACGTCTATCGCGGCAAGCTGACCCATCGCGGCGTGGCAGAGTCGCAGGCGCGCGCATGGACAGCGCCATCGGAAGCGATCGGCTGACAGCGCCGCAGAAACGGCTGGAACAGGCTGTGACCGTGCAGAGTCCTTCTGCCCGCCACAGCCTGTTCCGCCTATAATTGCACGCATGTCATTGCTGGATGCATCGGCGTACACGCAGGGTCGGCGCTCACGCAAGCGCACAGCCCTGCTGCTGGCCGCGGGGGTGTTTGTGCTGCTTTCGGCGCTCATCGCGCTGAACGCATTCAACACCAACGGCATCCGTTTCCTGACGCCACAGACCACCGGCGAAATTCTGGCCTTCACCGCGACCTCAGTGCTGGCTTTTCTCACGTTGATGGCGCTGCTGATCCTGCTGCTGCGCAACATCGTCAAGCTCTATCTGGACGAGCGTAGTCGCGCGCTTGGTTCCCGCCTCAGAACCCGCATGGTGGTCGGTGCGGCGGTCATCGCGCTGCTTCCAGCGGCCTTCATGGTGCTCTTCAGCTTTGTGCTGATGAATCGCTCCGTGGATCGCTGGTTTTCGCAGCCCACCTCGGAGTTGCGCCAGAACTCCGTGCGCGTGGTGTATCAGCTCGCTCACTACGCAGCGGCGAATGCCCGGCTTGAGGCACAGGCGATCGCCGCCTCTGGAGCCATGGACGGCGATCCATCCGCGGCGCTGGCCGTCCTTCACTCGCGCCGAATCACTCTGGAGGGTGGCTTTGTCGCTGTTTATGCCGCCGATTACTCGACCGTGCTCGGGTATCAACTTCCTTCGCCAGAAGCCGCGCGCAGTGTCCTTCCGTGGATGGACGATGGCGCCACACAGCCAACGCCGCTGCGTGGAAACCTCAGCCATGATCTGCTCACCGTCGCCCAGCGAACCGATGAACCGGTGCTGATCGTCGGCAGTCAGGAGTTTGTGACTGGGCTTACCGTCACTTCAGGCGGTCACGTCGTCGTCGTCGGACTTCCTTTGCCGCCGGGACTGAGTGAATCCGCCAATCAGATTCGCGAGGGCGCCAGCCAGTACTGGAAGCTCTTCCGCTCGCGCAATCGCATCCGAAGTACTTATCTGTTCATGCTGCTGCTCATCACCGCGCTGGTTTTTTTCTCCAGCATGTGGCTGGCGCTTTTTCTTTCCAAACAGATCACGCGGCCCGTGGAAGCGCTGGCCGACGCCATGGATGAAATTGCCGAGGGAAAATTGGAGCGACGGATTGCCGTTGATTCCAGCGGCGAAATGGCCGAACTGGTCAGCGCGTTCAATCATATGGCGCAGGACCTGGAGAGCAGCCGAAAGCTGGCCGAAAGCGCAAGTGAACAGATTTCCAATGCCAATCGTCGTCTGGACGAACGTCGGCGCGAATTGGAGACGATCCTGGAGACGATTCCCAGCGGCGTTGCCACGCTCGACCGCAATGGTATTGTCATGATGGCCAATCGCGCATTCTCCACTTTGATGCACCAGCCCGAAGAGCAGTTCCTGACGGGCCAGCTCGTAACGCATATCTTTCCTCAGGAGTGCGTGGAAGAACTGGAGCGGCTCATCCGTCGCAGTCGCCGCATGGGCGCAGCCGCCGCGGAGCTGGAGATAAAATCCAAGTCATCCACGCTGCGTCCATCCACTCCCCATCTGGCGGTCACCTGTGCGCGGCTTGATCTGGGAGACGGTCAGGACGGAACCATTGTTGTTGTGGAAGATGCCACAGAGTTGCTGCGTGCCCAGCGACAGATGGCCTGGAAAGAAGCCGCACAACGCATCGCGCACGAAGTGAAAAATCCTCTCACACCCATCGGCCTCTCCGCCGAGCGCATGCTTCGGCATCTGGAGAAACCGACACAGGAAACTCCAGCCGTGCTGCGCAAATGCAGCGAAGTCATTCTGAGCAGCGTCGCCAGTCTCCGCGCACTCTTCGATCATTTTGCGGCACTGGCTGAGTTCCCTGCTCCGCAGCCACGACGCTGTGAGATCAATCCCATCGTCGAGGACGCTCTGAAGATGTTTGCCGGGCGCATGGACGGCATCACGCTGCGCGTCGATCTTCAACCTCATCTGCCTCCAGTCATGGTAGACGTCGAGGCCATCCGGCGCTCACTGGCCAACCTGATTGATAACGCGGCGGAAGCGATGCAAGAGAGCCTGCTGAAGGTGCTCACCGTCACCAGCTCGCTTACCACCGATGGATCGCAAATCGAGATTGCCATCGGCGATACCGGATCCGGGTTGACCGAAGAGATACGCGAGCGCCTCTTTTTGCCGTTTTACTCCACCAAGCAACGTGGCAGCGGTCTGGGGCTATCCATCGCAGCTAAAATAGCGCAGGATCACCACGGATCGATCCGCGCCGAGAAGAACTCACCGAAGGGCGCACGTTTTCTTCTGTGTCTGCCTGTTTGCGATCCTGTCGGCGACTCCGCACAAAAAGACTCCGTCGAAAGCAGGAAGAGCGAAACCGAACCCGATACCGTAGCATCCAAATAATTACAAATGAGCCACATCCTGATCGCCGACGACGAAACCGAAATCCGAGCTTCCCTCGAAGAGATTCTGCATGAAGAGGGCTATCGCGTCACCACCACAGGCACAGCCGCTGAGGCGTGGGCGCTCATGCAGGATGTAGCCTTTGATGTGGCACTGCTGGATATCTGGCTGCCCGATCGCGATGGGCTGGAAGTGCTTGCCGATGTGCAGACGCTGCCTGCCGATACACGCCCGGAGGTGGTCATCATCTCTGGTCACGGCACCATTGAAACCGCCGTTCGCGCCACGCGTCTCGGGGCTTACGATTTTCTGGAAAAACCGCTCTCACTGGAGCGCACTCTGCTGGTGATGCAGCATGCAGTTGAAGCGCGCCGCCTGCGCCGCGACAATCTTGAATTTCAGCGCCAGTTTGCCGTCAAAAGCAGCCTGACCGGCGATAGCGTTCCCGCCAAAGCACTGCGCCAACAGATACGCCTGATGGCCCCCACCAACGGACGCGTTCTCATCTATGGCGAATCCGGCACAGGCAAGGAACTGATCGCGCGCGCCATCCACGCCGAGAGCCTGCGTCGCGACCGGGTGTTTGTTGACCTGAACTGCGCAGCCATTCCAGAGGCCCACATCGAAGCCGAACTCTTCGGCTATCGCAATGCCGCGCATCCGGTTGCAAACCCACTCGCAAACTCAACCGCGCAGCCTGGTTTTGCCGCTGAGAAGCGCGGCGTGCTGGAGCGTGCCGACGGCGGAACGCTTTTCCTGGACGAAGTGGGCGATATGAGCCTCAAGACACAGGCCAAAGTCCTCAGCGCCCTCGACGAGCAGTGCTTCACCCCGCTTGGAGCCACACAGCCCATTCGTGTCGATGTCCGCGTCATCGCGGCAACCAACAAAGACCTGGAAGAAGAGATTCACAAAGGAAACTTTCGCGAAGACCTCTTCTATCGCCTCAACGTGGTGCCGTTTTTTGTGCCTCCGCTGCGTGAGCGCAAGCAGGATATTCCCCCGCTTGTAGCCGAGATGTTGCGCGAGTTTGGCCGGGAATACGGCCGCCCGCACATCGAGATCGAGAAGAACGCACTGGAAGCGCTCGCCGAGCACAACTGGCCCGGCAACGTGCGCGAGCTGCGCAACGTCATCGAGCGCGTGCTCATCCTCAATCCGCGCATTCTGCGCATCGAGCGCAAACATCTTCCGCCGCTTACGCAACGTGCCGCGGCAGCAAGCATGCGCAGTGGCGACTGGAGCACCCTCCAGGAAGCGCGCGATGCCTATGAGCGCGACT
>JAJZHE010000199.1 GCA_021804655.1 Acidobacteriota bacterium | reverse complement strand
CTTTCTCCACACCCGCAGAGCAATCCTGCCGAAGGACCTTTATCGTGCGGTTGCCCTCACCATCTCCAGCAAGCCGTCCTTTTGCTGCGCAGTCAGGAACTCATAGTCGCCATCGTGCTCACAGGCTGGCAAAACGCCACCGGGATCGATCGCAATTCTGCGTGTCACTGCGCCATCGTTCGGATTGATCTCGACGATCTCCTTCGACCCGGTTACGGCCACGCCCATCACTTCCCCGGTCGAAGCGTCTTTCACGGGTTTGCCGCGCACCTCGCCGGTACGAACCTTCCATGTGCGTCCGTCGGAGTCGATCCACCAGCCAACCACCGCATTCTGTGGCAAGGCAGGCCTGACCGCGCGCACGATGCCGTTTTCGTTGACCTCGACGATGGGCATTCCCCAGGTGTTCATCGGAACCAGCAACAGATCGTCGCCGAAGGCATGAATCTCTGTGAAATGCGCCAGCAGGTCAGGGGAATACGTTACATCGCCGTTGGCGCTCGGCGCGCCTGCCCCGTTGTGTCCCATGGCGTCGTTGTCAAAGAGGCGCAACTCGCGAACCGCGCCACCGACTGAGTCCATCACGGTGAGCCGCATGCGCCGGTTCAGAGTGTCTTCGCTGATGAGCAGCAGATCGCCATTCGCATATGCGCCGAGGGTGATTGGGTCGAGCGCCGGATCGACGGGAATCGTTCGCTCCATATCTCCATTGCTGCCGAAGACCAGCACCAGCGGCAGACTCGGTTGTCGCTGCTCGGGATGATTGGCGTCGATTTTTTCAGCGTGTACCAGCGCATAGACCTTGCCGTCTGCGGCGAAATAACTCGTCGGGGCCAGCACGTTGCGGAAGTTCGGGAGATTGCTCCACGCATATTGCCGAAGCTCGCCCTTCGGCGTAACGGAGACAAGCTCGATATGTCCCAGCGGGTGTCCGTTCGCATCCGTGCCCGGATCACTCCTGTCCATCAGGAACAACACACTGCCCGTGTCTGTGCAACTGATCGTTCCGGCGATTCCGGATCCTTGCGTCAGACTGGTCACCATGATGGGCTTGTCAAATTCGAGATGCGCCGTCGGCACGGAGACATATCCTGTTCCCGGAGTGATCGCAGCCTGAGCGAAACAGAATTCTGAAAGGAAAGCGAGAGATACCAATGACACGAAATCAAGCGCGAGCTTTCCTGCAGAGGCTGTGAGGATGGTTTTCATTGTTTGCCTCCTTCGAGAGAATCTATGGCGGAATGACGCGTTAAGACATGCTTTGAATGAAAGACGAAAGAAGGATCGCTGGAGTCAGACTTCGATGGGATTTCCGGATATAAACCGCCGCTACAGCTTGCGAAATATACAGAGCGGCTATGACTTGCGATTTGAAGCGTATGGAGGAGATCAGGAGAAATGGCGGCAGAACCAGACGGACACGAGCCATTCTGTTGATTAAAGACAATTCCGTCGCCACTGTAACCGCATACAATATCCGGGTTTGAACAGGTTACATGAAAATAGGACATGGAGTAGTCACCAGAGGCGGAATAAACACCGAGGTCATCTTCATCGTCTGCCATTACGTTACATGCAAGAGAGCATGCATTGCCGATGTCGTAACCGCAACGTCCGCGTTGCGCCAGCGTTGGGATGGTCGAACCAGCAGACACAAAACAGAGTAAAACAATCGAAGTAAGTTTCATGGTTTACCTCCTTTGCCAGAAGTCCCCCCCCCCGAACAAAAAGTCAAGGAAAAATAACGGCTTTCGCTTGATTTTCAAGAAGAAAGCGGGATGCTGCCAATTTCAAAACAAAGGACGCATGTGAGAAGGAATCCGCTCAGAGGGCGCCGAGGGCGCGCATGAGGAGGATGCCGGCGACGGCGGCGAGCATGCCGACGGGCATGACCCAGAGGCCGACTTTGAGGTATTCGCGCGCGCTCACGTGCAGGCCCTCGCGGCGCAGGGCGATGAGCCAGAGGATGGTGGCCAGCGAGCCGGTGACGGAGAGGTTGGAGCCGAGGTCGATGCCGAGCATGACGGAGGCGCTGAGGAACGGGCCGAGATGAGCGGTCTGCGCGGCAGCGCCGGCGATCAGCCCGAGCGGCAGGTTGTTCACCAGGTTGTTGCCGATGCCGATGGCAAAGCTGACGGCGAGCGCTCCGGCAGGCATGGTCTGGGCGTGCGTGAGCGCGTCCACGGCCCAGCGCAGCGCGCCGACGCTGATCACGGCGTCCACGAGGACAAAAAGCGCGGCGACCAGGGCGAGCGTCTTCCAACTGATGTCCCTGAGCAGCGGGAGCGGAGAGCGCCAGGCTCTGGCGCTGACGACCAGGGTGAGTGAAAGCGCGAGCAGGCAGGTGGGCCAGCCGAGGTCGATGCCGCATGCGCTGGCCACCAGCAGCGCAGCAATCATGGCTGCAAGTCCGGCGAGGACGAGGCGACCGTTTGCGCTGAGGCGGGCGGGTGCCAGGACTGGCGTCTGGGCGGATGTCTGGGCGAGTTCGCCGGACTGCAACTCGATTTGCGGCGCGGTCAACTGCTGGCGGAAGATGACGCGCAGGGCCAGATAGGTGGCGCTGACGGAGAGCAGAGTGGGCACGCCGAAGGCGATCATCCAGTGGCCAAGCGAGGGCATGCGTCCACGAAAGACGACCAGATTGGCAGGATTGGAGATGGGCAGCGCGAAGGAGGCGGCATTGGCGACCATTGCGCAGGCGAAGAGATAAGGCAGCGGCTTGACGCGGGCGCGGCGCACGGCGGTCAGGACCGCTGGCGTGAGTACGACCGCCGTTGCGTCGTTGGACATGAGCACGGTGACGACGACGCCGGTGAGGTAGATGAGCGTGAAGAGCCGCACAGACGATCCGCGCGCATCGTGGACGGCGCGCGCGGCCACCCAGTCAAAGACACCTTCGCGCTCGGCGAGGGCAGAGAGCAGCATCATGCCGATGAGAAAGAGGTAGACATCGAGGCCCTCGCGGACGGCGTGGGCGGCCAGCCGCAGCGGCACCAGCCGCAGCGCGACCAGAAGCACTGCGCCGGCACCGACCCACCAGACCTCGGCGATGCCACGCGGGCGCAGCAGCATCAGAGCGATGCTGGCCGCAACAATCAACAGAATCATCTCCGTCACGCTGTTTCTGTCCGCCTTTTACCGTTCTGCCGATGGCCGCGGCTGTGTTTGTTCGTGATCGTCTTCAGGATCGTCTTCAGAATACGCAATGGCCCCCATTGGAATCGCTGTCATGCAAAATTCATTTTTTTGATGGCGTCCTTCGTCCTTGTCGTGCCGTCTATAGTGAAACTGAAGCACACAGTCCTCTTCGATAAGGAATATCGCGCATGAATCGATCGTTTCGTTTTGCTGTTGTCCGCCTTGCAGTGGCTGCTGCGTTTGTCGCCATTCCGCTTGCGCTGGCTCCGGGTGCCGTTTTTGCCGCGCAGGCTCCAGCCGCACAGGCTCCAGCAGGACAGACTGCGCCAGCCGGTGCTCCGCCGGAACACCGCAGCTTTCCCGCGCCGACGAATCTGCAGGTGTTGCCGAAAGACATGACGGGCGAACAGGTGCACGCGATCATGGAGCAGTGGGAGGGCCAGCTTGGCAGTGGCTGCCGCGCCTGCCATGCGGTGGACAAGACGAATGTGGGTCCGAATGGCCGTCCGCGGCTGAACTTTGCCGACGACAGCAAGGAAGAGAAGCAGACGGCGCGTCTGATGTACAAGATGACGGAAAAGATCAACACCGATTACGTGAGCATGGTTCCCAACTCGGGCCAGTCGGTGACCTGCGGCACCTGCCATCGCGGGCATCTGGGGCCGGAGGAGTATATTCCGCCGAAGCGCGAAGAGCATGGTGCTCCGCCGGCAGCGCCAGCGGCCCCGCCAGCGCAAGGCCGGTAGTCGAAAATCCTATGGAAAAACCGCTGCGGCAGAGGCGTTGCCTGGACGCTTTCTGCCGCAGATGTGTTTGCGGGTGGGATGGATTGCCAGCCGCACGGCATGGTTCCTTGACGCGCGGTCTGCCGATTCCTTGCTTATTTGGCGGCGCCGATGGCGTCGAGGATGGCGAGCGCTTCGTCGGGGAGTTTCAGCGTTGCG
>JAJZHE010000054.1 GCA_021804655.1 Acidobacteriota bacterium | reverse complement strand
ATGGCAAAATCATGCGTCCGAGGATGCTCCGCAAGCGGCGCGTTTACTTCGCAGTGGCGTAGAATCCGTCGAGATCGTGACGGAAGCTCTGGAGCGCGGCAACGTTCAGATAAACCATGTGGCCAGCAGGATAATAGCCGAAGGTGATATTCCTGCTTTGCTGCTGGCTGATGCCCATGTGCGCCAGCTCCCACTCGGTGGCGCGAAAGGGTGTGGCAAGATCAAAGAGGCCGTTGGCGGAGAAGACGTGGAGATGCGGATTCTTGCGCATGGTGTCGCCGAGATCGCCCGCGACATAAGGCCGCGGCTGCTCCCGCATGTAGCCGAAGTTCATGCCGACGGCGCGATGTTTCCAGTCCCAGTTCTGAATGAGGCCCGGGCCTTGCAGTGCGTAGGTTTCCTTACTGGTGTACTTCAGGTCGTTGTGAAGGTAGTCCTGAAATGCGGCGACAAAGGCACCGGTGATGCCGGTGTCTGAAGGATCGTAGCCGGGGACATCGCCAGCTTCTTCGGCATCGGGGCCTTCAAAACGCGCATCGTATCGACCGAGAATGTCGTTCTGGTCGCGCAGCAGTTCTTTGCGAAATCGCGAAGGCGAGATGCGCAGATTGCACTCTTTGATGAAGGTGGGGGAGACGCCGATGAAAGCGCTCATCTGGTTGGCGATGGCGTCGGTCTCGGCGGGACTGAGCGCGTTGCCGGCGTAAAGCGCTTGTGCGTAGGGTCCGCTGGCGAAGACGCGCGCTTTCTGAATGAAGGCGAGGATGTCGGCGGGCTTGTTCGGCACTTTGTTGTAGTACCAGGCGATGGAGGCGAAGCTGGGAAAGTCGGTCAGATAGGTGTTGTCGAGACCGGGGCTACCGGCGTTGTAGTTGAGGATGGAAGAGAGCAGAACGATGCCGTTGAGCTGAACTCCAGCGGAGTTGAGCGTGGCGGAGAGACCAGCAGAACGAGTGGTGCCGTAGGACTCGCCGAAGAGAAATTTAGGCGAGTTCCAGCGGTCGTTCACGGTGAGATAGCGGACGATGAATCGAGTGAAGGCGGAGAGGTCTTCATCGACACCGGCAACATCCTTGATGGTTCCCTTCCCGACCGGACGGGAAAAGCCCGTGCCTGGCGCGTCAATGAAGACGAGATCGGATTTGTCGAGCAGCGTGTACTCGTTGGGGACGATCTTGTATGGCGCGTTGTGGGTGGCGTCCGGGCTGTCCGTGACGACGCGCATGGGGCCAACGGAACCCATGTGAAGCCAGATGCTGGCCGAGCCAGGTCCGCCGTTATAAAGAAAGGTGACAGGGCGAGTTTTGGCATCGGCTCCGTCGAGCGTGTAGGCCACATAAAAGATGCTGTGATACGGCTCTTCGACTTCGTCATGGGCCATACGGGAGATGAGCAGGTTACCAGCAGTGGCGGTGTAGTGGAGGGTCTGACCAGCGACGGTCATCTGATGCTGGGTGACGGATTTCGCCTCCTGGGGGATAGGGATTTCTTTGGCGGCTGGCGCTGCGTCGGGATGAGTGTCGGCAGGGCGTGTTTGAGCGAAGGCCGGAAGCGCAAACGAGAGCGCAAGAGAAGCGAGCGAGACGGCAACGAAGCGCGGGAAACGATCCACGATAATCCTCCTGAGCGAGTGGGACTGGACTGGAAAAGCGGGCGCAAAATCGAACTACCCGCCGAATGCCGTTCAGAATACCATGCGTACGAAAGAGATCGGGAGAGAGGCAAGCGGCTTTATCGCTCGCCCCACTTGAGCTTGCTGCGAAGTGCGTCAAAGAAACCGTTGCCGGCCAAGCCGGGAGATACGAGACGGATGAGGCGCGTGGTGAACTCCGAGCGGCGGCAGCGCAGCTCATCGTCGGGATGGAGGTCGATGGCTTGTTGACCGTCGACGGTGAGCAGAATCTGGCTGGCGGCGCTGGCGCGCGTGCCGCCGACACGCAGTACGAGCGCTGAATCGCCGGGAACGACCATGGGGCGGAGGGTGAGCAGATGCGGACAGATAGGCGTGATGACAAGCGCATCCACGCCGGGCACGAGGATGGGACCGTTGGCGGCGAGCGTGTACGCCGTGGAACCGGTGGGCGTGGAGACGATGACGCCGTCGGCGCGAAACTGCGCGGCGATCATGCCGTCGAGTTCGATGCTGAACTCGCCCATGCGCGCGATGGCGCCTTTGGAGAGCACCATGTCGTTGACGGCTTCAAAGGAGGTGACACAGAGGCCGGCGCGCCAGAGTTCGCCGTGGAGCATGGTGCGCACGTCGAGCGAGTAGCACTCCTGGCACCAGCCTTCGAGGGTTTGAAAGAGGTCGGCCAGACGGACTTCAGTGAGGAAGCCAAGCGAGCCGAGATTGACGCCGAGAATGGGGGTTTGAAGCCGGGCGAAGATGCGTCCGACGGAGAGCAGTGTGCCATCACCGCCCAGAACGATGGCCAGAGCAGGTTGCGTCTGCGGCATCTCTTCGCGATCGAGGACGATCCATCCGTGACTGGAGGATGGATTGTCAAGATGCTCCAGGTAGGAGGCGCTTTCGCGGTCAAGCACCGGCTGAAAAGAACGCGCAAGCAGCCATTGGGTCAGCTCCGGAATGAGCGTGCGTAACTCTTCCTTCTGCGGCTTGGAGACGATGGCAATGCGCGTCATTTAGCTCTCAGTGTATCCCACGTGCGGATGCTGGAAGCGATGGAAATTGTCAGGCCGGGTTGGACTGCGAAGACAGGCGGGCGTGGAGCAAAAATTCTACGTTACCCTCAGCGCCGGTGATAGGCGAAGGGATGATCTCCAGTTCCGTAGCGCCAAGGCTGGTGAGGGATGAAGAGACACGTTCGATGGCGAGCCGATGGGCGGCGGGATCGCGCACGATGCCGCCTTTGCCGACATGTTCGCGGCCCGCTTCAAACTGTGGCTTGACGAGAATGACGGCTTCAGTCAAAACCGGAGCAGCAGCAAGGACGGCAGGAAGCAGGAGCGTGGCGGAGATGAACGAGACGTCCATGACCAGAAGCGTTGGGGCCAGAAGTGTGGGAGCAGGATGCGTGGAAGAAGGCTGGGGAACGGAGAAAAATCCTGGCGGCAGCAGGCGCGCATTGGTGCGCTCATGCAGATGAACGCGGGAATCGTTGCGGAGGGTGATGGCGATCTGTCCGAAGCCGGTATCGACGCAGGAGACGGTGGCCGCGCCGTGCTGGAGCAGGCAGTCGGTGAATCCTCCGGTGGAAGTGCCGATGTCGAGGCAATGTCGCCCTGTGACAGGGATTTGCCAGTGAAGGAGTGCGTCTTCCAGCTTGAGACCGCCACGGCTGACGTAACGCTGCTGTTCGCCGAGGATGCGCAGGAGAGCGTCGTCAGGGATGGCGGTGCCCGGCTTGTCGATCTTCTGCTCATTGACAAGAACGCGCCCGGCGAGGATCAATGCACGGGCACGTTCGCGGCTGGGAACGAGACCGCTTTGTGCCAGAAACTGGTCGAGGCGAATTTTAGCGGAGACAGTCAACCCGGTTTCTCCTATATTCTTCTAACATGAGGTGAACCCGCCTCGCCGCGAAGGACCGGAATCCGGGACAACGGAGATCGGGAACAGAAATCCAATCCCCCGCCAGCCACGTACTTGAGACAGGCAGGCATCGAAATTACGGACGCAATGGAAGTCAGGCAGAACATGGAAGATGCCGCGTTGCTGGAAGCTGTTGCGCAGCAGGATCAAAGCGCGATGGCGGAGTTGTTTGATCGGTACTCCAGACTGGTGTACTCGATCTCGCTGCGTGTGCTCAAGGAGCCTTCGCTGGCGGAGGACGTGATGCAGGAAGTGCTGTTCCAGGTTTGGCGCAGTCCGGGCGGATTCATTGCACAGCGAGGCAGTTTGGGCGCCTGGCTGTCCGTGGTGGCTCGGAATCGCTCGATCGATGTCCTGCGACGACGTGCGCACCAGGAGCCGCTGGAAGGTTTGACGGTGCCGGAGCCACGATCGATGGCGCGTTCGGTGGAGGATGAGTTGCTGATGAATGAGGTGCGGAGCGCGGTGATGGAGTTGCCGGAAGAGCAGCTAAGCTCTCTGCAAATGGCGTACTTCGATGGGATGACCCATACGGAGATCGCAGAGCGCACGGGGATTCCGTTGGGAACGGTGAAGACGCGGATCCGAACCGGACTGAGCGCCGTGAGAAAGGTGCTGCAGACGTGACAATGCGCAAAGAAGTTCACATTGAAGAAGACGATCTGCTCCAGTATGCGCTGGGAAATCTGAGCGATACCCGGCTCTTTCAACTCACAGCGCATATCTCGATGTGCAGCGTATGCAGAGGCGAAGTAGACGCGCTGCGCGCTGCGATGGCAGCCTATGGAGCGACGACGGAGCTGGAGGCTCTGCCAGCCGGGGCGAGAGACCGTTTCATGAATCGTCTGCAAAAGGAGACGACGCAGGTTGAGACGTCGTCTGCGGTTGCCATGCCGTCGCGGATGAAGCGAATCTTCGGCTGGACGCGCTCACCGCTGCCGTACCAGATTCTCTCTGGCGCTCTGGCGGCGGGAATGGTGTTCTTTGCCTACGATGATGCGATGCGTTATCACGAGATGAGGCAGATGATGCCCGAAGTGGCGCGTTTTGAGACCCAGATGGCCAAACTCTCCGACCTGGAGCAATTCCTGCAAGGGAGCAATGTGCAGGCAATCTCGCTGCATCCGAAGCCAGTGGACAAGATGCAGCCAGAGGGCCATGCGCTCTATTCTGCACGGCTGGGCAAGCTGGTGTTTACGGCTTCCAACCTGGCTCCGGTGCCGGACGGAAAGGCGTACGAGCTTTGGATTCTGCCGCGAAACGGCGGAGCGCCGATTCCAGCAGGGACATTTACGCCAGGACCGAGCGGAAATGCAGCGGTGGTGTATCCGCAGATTCCGGCGGGCGTGGATGCGGCTGGATTTGGTGTGACGCTGGAGAATGCCTCCGGGGCGACGACGCCAACGCTGCCGATCCTGTTGAGCGGGGAATAAAAAACCAGAATACGCTACGTCGATTGTCCGGATATGCAATGAGGACGGTTGATCGCCGGATCAAGTCGTTGTGTGCCTTCGTTTCAATCAACAAAACAGCCGGTCATTGTCGAGGCAATGACCGGCTGCTTGATTGCTTTGATGGATACGCCAGGGAGGCTAAAGCTGGGTAGGATCCTGCTGACGGCAGTTCTGAATCGTGATGGCCGCGCCGGTGGAGGTGAAATCTGCGGGCGGAAGGTTGCAGGGCTGTCCGGCGCCGGGAATGCGACTGACGGTGTTCGGATTGTTGCTGGAAGTATCCGGCGAGGTGACGCGCACATCCTGAGCGTTGCCCGAAACAAGAACACTGGTACCGACGATATCCTGATCGGTGCGGATAATGGTGACGTAAGGGCTATCGGGGGAAACGACATAGACCTTGCCGTAAAGCGAGTTCTGAATCGAGACGACTGTGCGCGGATGACCGTTGACGGCGAGTGTTTTTTCAACGGTGTGGCTGATCATGTTCACGATCGAGACGGTTCCATCGGATTGATTGGCGACATACGCGCGGCTGCCGTCGGCGAGCACGGTCACGGAAGCCGGGTTGTGGCCGACGGGGACCGTGTAAGTGGTGCCAAAGGTTGGGCTGTCATTGCCGTATTCATCGAGACTGACATCGATGATGCTGATGGAGTCACCATCGTAGTTGGCGACCACAAGTTGCTCGGTTGCCTGATTGTATTCGGCATAGACAGGACCGGCATGCGGCAGGCCATTGGCTGGCGCAAGCGGCAGGCTGGGATGGCAGGTGACCGGCTGGCCGTTCTGGTTAGTGAAAGGCGTGCAACTGTCGATGGCGTTGATCTGGCTGTTGATGACCGAAACACTATCGCTGCCGCGGTTCAGCACGTAGACGCGCTCGCCATTGAGAGAGCCAACGGCGTAATCCGGGCAGACTCCGACAGGAATGTGCGAGGAGACGGAGTAGGTAGCGGTTTCAATGCCGTCGGCTGTACCCGTCGGCAAGGATGTGGAATATGGATCGATATTGCAGGCGACGCCACCCTGCACCGAGCCGCCGTTGAGGCTAATGTTGCTGAGGTAGGGAATATTCTGAGAAATCGTGTAATAGCGCTGAGCCAGCGCGACACCGACCATCGTGACCGGGGAGAGATCGACGGGGACCACGAGCTTGAAGGCATCTGGCGATCCGGTGAGCACATCCACCTGGTTTGCGTTCACATCGAGAGCATAAAGACCGACGGAGCCGGAGAAAAGATTAACGCGCGGATCGATGCCGGAGTAGAGGCTGAGGGTGCTGAACTGCACATTCTTCTGCTGAAGATTCGTGCTGACAGGGATATTGGCGATGGTGCCGTCGCCGTTGAGCGTCCAGGCAAGCGAACCGCCAGAGTTCATGGCAAAACCGATGGGCGTTGGCCCAAGGGGCGAAGTGGCCATGACGGTATCACCCGAGAAATCAATAACGGTACCGATACCCAGTACACTCGATGCCGGCGCGGAGACCACAAACGCGTAGGCAGAAGGAAGCTGAGCCGGCCCAGAGGGAAGGACGGGGTTAGTCACCGGACGATAGTTGCTGCCGCAGGCTGCAAGAGCGAGCGCGGCGGAGGTGACGAGAGACAGTTTGACAAGAGAACTTTTCAATGGAGAAAAAGGGTGAGTCGTATCACTCATTCAATGATTTTCCTGCGTACTGCTTGATTGTAAATCACGCATCCGGCGAAGCAGGCAAGAGCGAGTGTGCCGGATGCAGGATAAGTTCCCGCACAAGTAACCTGAGAGTGGAAACTGATAGGTTGGACGCATGAACGAGGCGAAGCGAAAGCAGGGTAGGAATGAAATTCCAGGGCGAAGCAGGATGCACTGGATGTCCCGTGCGGTGCTGCTGGTGGTGGCGCCGTGGACGGCGGCGCAGTGCGTGCTGGAGTTTCACGCGTGGCTGGCGACTCAGCCGCCAGTGGCCTGGATCACGCTGGGAATATGCGTACTGCTGGGCGTGCTGGTGTGGCGGCTGCGCGCTGGAACGCCGGGAGCCGCAGCGCTGGGCGCGGCGATTGCCGGATGCCTGATCCTGGGAACGCTGCAATTCCCCTACAACAACTGGCTGCGCAGCGGGCTGACTCCGCTGCTGGCTACGCTGGTGTTGACGCTGGCTGCGACGAAGGTGGGCCGCCGCAAGTACCATGGTGACGCGGACAGCCGGGAAGCTCGTCGAGGGCGCGATGCGGCGCAGGTAGCCGCGAATGTGGGTGCTGCGGCGCTGGCGGTGACGCTGGTTCCCTTTGCACCGGAATTGGTGGCGCACAATCCCTATTTTGCCGCGTTGATTGCCTGCGCCGCGTTGGCGGAAGCCGCGGCGGATACGGTTTCTTCGGAGTTGGGACAGGCCTTTGGCGGCGCACCGCGACTGGTGACGACGTGGCGTCGCGTTCCACCTGGGACCGACGGCGCGGTGACGGTGAAGGGGTCATTGGCGGGTTTGATGGCTGCCGGAGTGGTAGCGGTGGCGGGCATCTGGTCGCTGACCGGATCGGTGCGAGCGGAGGGTCTGGGAGTGGCGCTGATTTTGACCGGCGCGGTGATGGGCTGGGCTGTGGACAGCCTGCTGGGAGCAGTGGCGGAGCGGCGCGGCTGGCTGAACAACGATGCCGTCAACTTCCTGAGCACGGTAACGGCCGGTGCAGTGACGCTGGAACTGGCGCGCATCGTCACTGCCTTGCTTCTGCGGCATGGATAATCGAAAAAACTTCCCTGCCTGGCAGAATCGCACTGACGGACAAGCCGGACAGGATCATGCAAGGGCGGTGCTGACTTCGCTGAGAAGACGATTCCACGTCTTCTGGTTGCGACGATGTGTCTTTTTCAGATCATCGAGAATGCGGCTGAAGTCTGCGTTGGTGTGGAGGTTGTTCCAGACGGGATTTTTCTGGAACCACGGGTAGTTTTCATTGCCCAGATAGATGGCTCGCCGGAGCCAATGCAGCGCTTCACCGGCATCGCCCTCGACGGCAAAGTAAGAGGCCAGACGATAGGCCATTTCACTGTCCGCCTCGGCCGCAGCCAGCGTGTCTTCGCGAAGAAGCGTGGCGGCCAGCGCCCGTTCGCCAGCCTGGACATAACAAAGCGCAAGGGTGGGAACGGCGATGCGCATGGAGCTGTCATCGTGGATGACTTCTTCGAGAATGTCAATGGCATTGCGCAGGTTTCCCTGGCGCATATGCTGGTAGGCAGACGAGGTGCGGAGAAGCGGATGGCGCGGCTCCAAAGCCAGGCCTTTGGACAATTCGTCGCCGGCGACATCAAGCTGATTCTGGTACTGATAGACGCGTGCACGATGGTTATACAGGATGGCGGCGCTGGCTGGGTTCAGTTTGAGCGCACGGCTGAACTGCTCCAGGGCAGCATCGTACATGCCATCGAGGCGGAGTGTGATGCCGGCGACGAGATGAACATTCCAGTCATTGCCAGACTGGCTGAGCAGATTGGCGATGCCGTAACGTGCGGACTCCTTGTCGCCCCGGGTAAGCAGCATGTACACACGATAGAGATTGGCTTCGATGGAATCGGGATCGATGGCCAAGGCGCGATCAAACGCGCGACGCGCCTGCATCAGATGCACCTGTCCTGCAAAGCCGTGTCGCGCGTACTGCAACTCAGCGATGCCCAGGCCGCTCCAGCCAGAAGCAAACTCCGGCTCTTTCTGGGTGACTCGCTCGAAGAGCATGGTTGCGCGATCGAGATCGGAACGCGAACCGGTGCGTGTCATGAATGAAGTGAGCAACGCGCGCGCTTGAAGATACTCTTCCGAAAGCGTTTCAGGCAGCGAGCCTTCGCGCTGCGCTGGCAGTTCTGCCGGATTGCCGCGGGCATCGACACCGCCAACAGCTTGAAGCGCAGCAAAAACTTCACTGGAGATTTCATTCTGCACAGCGATCAGATCGAACGACTCCACATGGATGGCGCCGCCAGAACGAACGCTTTGGCCCTGCACGTCCAGAAGCTGCCAGTTCAGATCGAAGCCCAGGTCGGAGCGCATGAAGTTTCCCGCGAGGACGTGGGTGACCAGCAAACGCTGCCCGATGGCAAGCGGATCCATCTGGGCTGTGGCAAGGTTCATGAGCGAACTGGAGGGGCGAACAACGAGCGAAGGAATGCGCGCGAGTCGAGCGGCAACAGCATCAGCGAGTGCAAAGCCGTAAAGCGGCGCGACTGGTTCACTGCTGAGGTTGTGAAAGGGCAAAACAACGATCGAGTTTTGCCGCGGAATGTCGCCCGTGGCTTCGCGAAAACGCTCGGCAAGCATGGAAAGAAAGCTGGTGGCGCGCTTTTCCGACTCGGGGCTGGTGGGAATAAGATTCGCTGCTGCATCGCCGGGAATGCCGCCGGTCTCAAGCTGCATCGCCTTCATGATCGTCTTCAGGGCTTCACGAACTTCCGCTGCAGAGGCATAACGCGCAGCGGGATTTTTAGCCAGACAGTTGGCGATGACGCTTTTCATCTCCGGCAGGATGCCTGGGACGATCTCCGCAAGGTCGGGTGCCTCGACAAATTGAATGGCGCGAATGACCTGAAAATCTTCCGCGTCGGGGCGCGCAAAAGGGTGACGTCCGCTGAGCAGTTCATAGAGCAGAACGCCAAGCGCCCAGACATCGGACTGCACACTGGACTGGCCGGTGACAAACTGCTCCGGCGCCATGTATCGGATCGTCCCACCGCGCGCAGTATAGGTTTCCGCGATGGAAGCATCTCTGGAGACTGAAGGTTTTGACGGATCAAATGTGGCATCCTCCGGACGCAGACGACGTGCCAGACCGAAGTCGAGAATCTTGACCAGACCGCCGTCCGTGAGCATGACGTTTTGCGGCTTCAGGTCGCGATGAAAGATGCCGAGCGTATGCGCGGCGTGCAATCCATCGGCGATCTGGATGCCAACGGAGAGCACAAGTTGAACGGTGGAAGCGCCCTGCCTGATGAGCGTATCCAGGGACTGGCCTGGGACAAACTGCATGACGATGAAAGCCTCATCGCCGCTTTCACCAATTTCATAGATCGCGCAGACGTTAGGATGTTCGATGGCCGAGGCCAGACGCGCCTCACGCAGGATGGTGGAACGCATCTGCTGTTGTGTGAGCAGGCCGCGGCGAAGGATTTTGAGCACGACGGGGCGCGTGAGAAGTGTGTCGTTGGCCAGATAGACGACACCGCTGCCGCCGGCACCGAGACGGCGCAGAATTTCATAGTGCTCGATGAGGCGACGCTTCATGACTGCTCTCAGTGTAGCGGGAATTGGAGTGGGTGCGTCTCACGCGAGTTGGCCGTCGATAGATGCGCGCCGGAACGGTCGTCTGGTAGTTTTTCAGTATGACGCTGCGGTGCGATCGGCCTGCGAAGAGCGATGAAGGAATTCAGAGACGACGAGGGCAAAAGAATCCTTGCGCACGCAGCGTTCTTGCACGATCTGCTCTCCCAAAATATATCCTTGCAGGGGCAGCGCTGGCGTGGATGGTTCTGGGCGAGACGGCGCTGGCGCAGCAGCCCGCACCTGAGGCTCTGCAACAGACGACGAAGCAGCAGGAATCGACTGAGCCTGGACTGCACGTAGCTACGGGATCGGTGATCGGCGGAGAAGCGGACCAGACGCAGCACATGCTGAATCTGATTGATGACTTGCAGTTTCATCATCTGGAGCAGATGTTGCAGGCAAATTCCAGTGGTCTGGCCCCGGCGCAGCGGCAGTTTCTGCGTGGGATTCTGGACAATCGGGAGAATCATCCGCGCGCCTCGATTCGCGCGCTCGCACCGCTGATGGATGCGATTGCTGCATCGGGAAATATGACCGAAGAGAAGCTGGCGCGACAGACGCTGGCGGAAGATTATCTGCGCAGTGGTCAGTTGGCGTTGGCCGCAACGGCGTATGAGTCGCTGGATGCGCGCATGCACAACCAGATGAGTGAGGACGAGCGCGACGATCTGGAGCAGCCGCTGAAACTGCTGCCGCTGGCGGCTGACCATCCGGCGATGACCGTGGATGCTGGCGCGCCGTTCTCGCTGCCCTATGAACTGGATCCGCTTGGATTGACCGATATTCCGGTCTTTGTGGATGGCGTTTCCCACTCCTGGATGCTGGACCCGACGGAACCCTTCAACCTGATCAGCAGTTCGACAGCACGCGACGTAGGTCTGAAACTTTCTGCCGAGACGGCAACGATTCACACGCTGACGGGCAAGCCGATGACCGTCCACTCGACGGTGATTCCGCGGCTGACGCTGGGCAACGTGACCTTCCACAATATGACGGCGTTTGTCTTCAACGATGCCGACTTTGCATTTCCCCAGTCCGAGTATCAAGTCCGCGGAGTGCTGGGCTATCCGGCAGTCTCTGCACTGGGCAGCCTGACGGTGACCTCCGATGCAACAATCGAAGTGCAGCCGGGCGCAGAGGGAGTGCGCTTGATCGACGGCGCGCCGTTTTATCTCGATGGCGAGCGTCTGCTGGTTGCGCTGGGAGAGCCAGACGGCTCGGATGATCGCCTGTACGCTGTGGATGCGGCTGGCCAGCAAAGCTATCTTTCTTCGCGCTACTTCTCAGAGCATGCGCAGGATTTTGCGCAGGGCAGAATGCAACTGCTCCGCCTGACGGGAATGGAAGATGCGCCGCCTGTGCCTGCATATCTGGCGCAATCGCTGCTGCTGCAAGTGGGAAAGAAGCGCGTGATGGTGCATGATGTGCAGGTGTTGACGCAACCACTGGGCGCTGCGGCAAGCGACGACACCTATGGAACGCTGGGCGTGGATATTTTGCAGCAGTTTGCCAGCTACACCTTTGACTACCGAACGATGCGCTTCACGGTGACGCCGCATTGAATCTGCGCGCAGGAAAGTGCGGTCAGCCGCGAACGCGGCGCTGATGCGTGGAAGGAATGCGCAGGTCCTCGCGATATTTGGCGACTGTGCGACGGGTGACCTGAATGCCCTGCGCCTGAAGCAGAATGGCTAGCTGGTCGTCGGTCAGCGGACTTTTCGGGTTTTCTTCTTCAATGAGCTTGCGTACCTTGCGCTTGAGCACAACCAGCGGTGTATCCGCACCCTCCGGACCGTTGGCTCCCTCAGAAAAAAAAGCGCGCAGTTCGATGACGCCCTGGGGCGTGTGCGCGTATTTGTTGGCGACGGCGCGACTGACCGTGGAGGGATGGACGCCAATCTCCTCGGCCACTTCCTTGATCATCATGGGGCGCAGAGCTTCGATTCCCTGCTCCAGAAAATCCTGCTGGCGACGAATGATGACCTCGCAGGTGCGCAGGATGGTGCTTTTGCGCTGAGCGATATTGCGCATGAGCTGCATGGCCGAGCGCAGCCTGTCCTTGACGTAATCGCGAACCTCTTTTTCAGTGGATTTTGCCGCCAGCATCCGGCGATAACGATGGCTGAGCCGAAGGCTGGGCAGGTTCTCCTCATTCATGAGAGCGACCCACACTTCATCGCGCTTTACAAAGGCAACATCCGGCTCGATCCATTGCGTCTCTCGGCTGCTGTAGCGAGTGCCGGGGCGCGGATCAAGCGAGCGAATCAGGCACAGAACCTCGTTGGCTTCAGCGTGTGTGCAACCAAGCGCTTTGGCAATCTCGCGCGGATCACGATGCGTCAGCAACGTGAAGTAGTTCTGCAGGACGGTAGCAGCCAACTGGAAGCAGTGGCGACGTTGCAGCAGTTCCTGTTGCGCGGCTGCATGCAGGCTGTGGTGCGGCGATTGCGAGGCCTCTGCAGCGAACTCTTCGGCTTCATCCGCAGAGATGGACCCAGGTTGTTCGGCAGTTGAATGCGCAGTGCGGGCGGGCGCGTAGAGCATGTCAAGCTCAAGCAACTGCGCGCGCACCTGAAGCTGAAGACACTCGCTGAGACTGCGCGCGCCAACGCCGGCAGGATCAAGCGACTGAAGCACATGAAGCGCTGCCGTCAGGATTTCTGCCGAAGCATCGGAACTCTTCGCAGTGGACTGGGCATACGCATCAATCAGATCTTCGAGCGAAGAAGCAAGATAACCGTTCTCATCGAGATTGCCGATCAGGAACTCCGTCGCCTGTGCAATTTCCGGTGAAAGCGTCTGCGCGCCAAGCTGCCACTCCAGATGATCGAAAAGCGAGGTTGGACGCGAAAGAAACTGCTCGAAGCCTGGCTTTTCCAGCTCCTCAAACTCACGCTGTGAACGAAAACCAGGGTCGAGATATTCCTGAAAGTAGCTGCCAAAATCGATCTCTTCAAAAGGATCGGCGGGAGCGGCTTCCGTAGCCTGTGCCGTCAGTTCACGGGCAGCCTCGCGCTGCTCCACATCATCCAGCATGGGGATGGTCTCGTCCATCTCCTCCAGCAGTGGATTCTCGGCAATTTCATTCTGGATCATCTCCGCCAGTTCCAGTTTGTTGAGCGCAAGCACGCTGACCATCTGCATCAGACCAGGGGTGAGAATCTGGCGCTGCGAGACTTTCAGATTGAGTCTTGGCTGAAGCAATGGCATGGATGGACCCTTGAGAGCCAGTGTAAATCCGTGCAGCGTTTTCTGCTGCTTTGACGGATTGATTTCGAGAGGAGTGTTCCAGATTGGGTCGGTACTGAATTGGAAAGGATGCGCGGCGATCAGCTCAGCGTAAATCCTTCGCCAAGATAGATCCGGCGGACATCGGGATCGTTTCCCAGTTCACGCGGAGTGCCGGTGCGAAAGATATGCCCCTCGGCGATGATGTAGGCGCGGTCGGTGACGGAGAGCGTTTCGCGCACGTTGTGATCGGTGATGAGGATGCCGATGCCGCTCGATTTGAGATCGAAGATGATTTTTTGCAGATCGAGAACGGCGATGGGGTCGATGCCGCTGAATGGCTCGTCGAGCAGAAGGAAGCTGGGTTGAATGCAAAGGCAACGCGCGATCTCGACACGCCTCCGCTCGCCACCGGAGAGCGCGTATCCACGCGTGGAGCGGATGTGGCGCAGGTTCAACTGTTGAATGAGGCGGTCTGTGCGCGCGCGGCGCTCGCGATCCGCGATGGGCTGATTCTCTAATACGGCAAGGATATTTTCCTCGACCGTGAGCTTGCGGAAGACAGATGGCTCCTGGGGCAGATAGCTGATGCCGTGGTCACGTGCGCGCAGATACATGGGAACCTGCGTGATGTCAGTTTGATCGACAAGAACCTGTCCGGAGTCTGGGCGAACGAGGCCGACGATCATATAGAAACTGGTAGTTTTGCCAGCGCCATTGGGTCCAAGCAGGCCGACGACTTCGCCGCGTGTGATCTGGACGCTCACGTCGCGAACCACCTGGCGTCCACCGTAATTTTTGGCAATTTTATCTGCTGTCAGAGTCTGCATTGTGTGTACTTTGGACGGGCCTCTTCAGTTTAACGCTGCTTGCCTGCCGAGCGTGCAACTCCGCTGGCATGGTCGATCGAGATGCTGTCGTCATCCAGATGGAGGCGAATGGTGCGACCCGTGACGATGCCGCGCAACTGATCAGTCAACTGCGGGTTCTGTGTTGAGGTTCCGGTCAGCGTGACCGTGGAGTCGTCGCTGGTGTATTCGAGCATTTCTCCACGCCCTGTACGTCCGGGAGCGGAAAAACGTACTTTGCCCGTGCAGATCATGCGATCGACAGCGGATAAAGGGGGCTGATTGTGAGGCGTGCCCGTTCTTGGCGGCTGATCGGTATGCATGAAGACACGGACAGAGTCGGAGAAAATCTGTGCAGGTCCACCGGCCGCAGTCGCTGCCACAGTGACATGGCTGAAGACGCCGGAGGAAAACTCGACGAGTTGCTGGCCAAAGGATTCGTGAACCGCTCCGCTGGTGAATTGCAGAACGTGGGCAAAGGCATCGTTCCGTTTTGCCGTTTTTCCGGTCGGCTGCGGAGCTTGCGCGAGAACGGTATCGACCGGTCGATCCGGCGTCACAGAGACGGCGTCGAGGGTCTGGCGCGTACGATTCAGCACGATCTTCGGCGCTGTGATGGAACTGGCATCCTGCCAGAGGTGGGCCGACGAAGAGATGGTGCCCGTGAAGGTCACCTGCTGATCGTGTCCATCCATCGCAGCTTCGCTGGCAAGAATGTGGACCGGCGGCTGCGACCTGGGCGATGCGCCGGGCGTAGCATCAACGTCGGTCCAAGTGGCCTGCACAAAGTGACTGGCAAGCGCATTTTCATTCACGCGATCAAGATCAATAAGCTGCGCGTTCAATGAGAAGTTGTCCCCGAGCAAACGTGGAGGCACACCCGAAGTCCCGGTCAGGTGCAGGATTCCTGTGTCTCCGTCATAGTCGGAGTGGGCTGCGAAAGCATGCATGGTGCTGGCGGTCTTGCCTGGTTGCGAGGAAGCTTGCGTGATGTCGATTCGAACATGTCCATCCTGCACAATCCGTTCAATCTGGCTGCGATCAATCTGGCCTTTACTGCCAACTTCCGTCGTGCTTCGGTTTGCCGGGTGCGGCTGCAACGACTGAGTACTGTCTTTGATCTGTGCGTCAAGAGTGTCAGAGACGCTTGTCCACTGGCCCTGCGTTCGCGTGGCTTCGTGATACTTTGTGTGCCCTGATCCTAAAATGCGACGGATGGCTCCGGTAGCGGAAAAAAATGCCTGCACGTGATCGGCAGCAAGCATGGAGTTTTGTGGAGGCTGACCTTCCGTAAGCTCGGTTGAGTTGATGCTGACGCGACCATCGCCGTTCATTTGCTGAAGCTGAGTCGCACGATTGGCACCAGAGTGCGAGAGTCCCGCCGGTGAGGGAGCAAACCGCAGTTCCGCAGTTTGTGAACGCCAATTCCGCGTGATGCGCGATTGCGTTGAGTGCGCAGAGACAGCCGTCTCCTGATCGCGCAGAACAGCTCCATCCAACAGCAAAGCGGTTTGCAACTGGCCGTTCGCATCAAAGTGAAGCTGCGTGCGCGGCGCG
>JAJZHE010000198.1 GCA_021804655.1 Acidobacteriota bacterium | reverse complement strand
GTGGGATTCGAACCCACGTTACCTTGCGGTAAACACGCTTTCCAAGCGTGCGCCTTCAGCCACTCGGCCATCTCTCCACGTATGTGGAACGTGAAATCAGTCTACCAGAGGAGGGAATGAAAACGAATGGCCGGGGCGGCCGTGAAACCGTTTACTTCAGTGCACGGAGTGCGGTATATTTCGTGTGCCGCGCGGAGCAGAAAAAATGCGCGCTGGAACGAGATCAAAAGTGTGAGCGGATCGGTTGAACCGATTCTAAGGAGCCAGGATGAGCAAGTGGACGCGTCGGGATGTGATTCGCACAGGAGTGTGGACAGGTGCAGCGGTGGCGGCTGGTTCGGCAATGGGTGGCAGTGCGATGGCGCGTGCCGCGTCGCTATTGGAGCAGTTTGAAGCATCACCGGAGACGAATGCCGCAGTGGCTCCGCGCGAGCATCTGCTCTTCGACTTTGGCTGGAAGTTCATGATGGGCAACGGATGCGATCCGGCCAAGGATCTGGACTTTGGCAAGAACCAGGGCGACTTTGCCAAGACCGGGGACTTCAAGTTTGCGACCGCGGCCTTTGACGACTCGGCGTGGAAGACAGTGAACCTGCCGCATGACTGGGCTGTGGACCTGCCGTTTGTGTGGGACGAGGAGCAGAAAGGCCACGGCTACAAACCGCTGGGACGGCGCTATCCGGAGACCAGCGTGGGCTGGTATCGGCGTGTCTTTGCCATTGCCGAGGCGGATCGCGGAAAGCGCGTCGTCGTGGATTTTGACGGAGCGTTTCGCAGCGCGCTGGTCTTTGTGAACGGCATCTTTGCCGGGCGCAATGACAACGGCTATGCGCCGTTTTCCTTTGACGTCACGGACTATCTGCTCTATGACGCGAACAACGTGATCATGGTGCGCATGGATGCGAGTTTTGGCGATGGATGGTTCTATGAGGGTGCGGGACTGTATCGGCATGTGTGGCTGACGAAGTATGATCCGCTGCACCTGGGACAGTGGGAGAGCTACGTCCGCAGCGAGGTGAGCGGCGCATCGGCGAAGCTGAGCCTCGGTACGGTGGTCGTGAACTCTGGCGACAAGCAGGAGACGGCCAGCGTGAAGTGGAAGATTGTGGACGGCACGGGTGCGACGGTGGCAACGGCCGAAGCAAGCGCGCAGACGATTGCTCCCGATGGAAGCGCGACGTATACGGCGACGGCGACGGTTGAGAACACGAAGCTGTGGTCGCTGGAGTCGCCCGCGATGTACTCCGCTGTGGTGACGGTGGAAAGCGGCGGCGCGGTGCGAGATGGCGAGCGCGTGGGATTTGGCGTGCGCACAGTAAACTTTGACGCGGCGAAGGGATTTTCACTGAATGGGCAGAATATGAAGATCAAGGGGACGTGCAACCACCAGGATCATGCAGGGGTGGGCGCGGCGTTGCCGGATCGTTTGCAGTGGTATCGTCTGGCGGTGTTGAAGGAGATGGGCGGCAACGCGGTGCGCACTTCGCACAATATGCCGACGCCGGAGTGGGTGGAGGCGTGTAATCGCATGGGCATGATGATGCTGTGCGAGACGCGGCAGATGAACTCCAGTCCGGAGGGTCTGGCGCAACTGGAGGCGATGATCAAGCGCTATCGCAACTCTCCGGCGATCATTTTGTGGTCGATGGGCAACGAGGAGTGGGTACTGCAAACGCACACCTACGGACACCAGATTGTGGAGACGATGGTCAAGCGCTCGCATGAGCTGGATCCGACGCGGCTGTGCACGGCGGCCGTGAATGGAAAGTTTGCCGACAAGATCATGGATACGGGATCGGCTTCAGCGCTGGATGTGGAAGGGTTCAACTACAATCTGGGTGCAATCGACAAGTTCCACACGGACCATCCGACCAAGCCGACGGTGGGCACGGAGACGGCGAGCACGGTCTCGACGCGCGGCGTCTATGTGACGGATCCGAAGCGGAACTGGGTGAGTGCATACGACGTGAATACGACGGCGTGGAGCGAGACGGCGCAGCAGTGGTGGAGCTTCTATGACGAGCGGGAGTGGCTGCCGGGCGGATTTGCCTGGACGGGATTCGACTATCGCGGAGAGCCGACGCCGTATGGCTGGCCGAGCGTGAATTCACAGTTTGGCATTGTGGATATGTGCGGATTCCCAAAGGACAATTTCTTCTATTACAAGGCATGGTGGGGCAACCAGCCTGTGCTTCACCTGTTTCCGCACTGGAACTGGGAAGGCCGCGAAGGCGATCCGGTAGACGTCTGGGTGCACTCGAATCTGGACGAGGTGGAGCTGTTCCTGAACGGAGCCAGCCAGGGCAGCAAAAAAGTTCCGAAGGATGGACACGTGCAGTGGTCGGTGAAGTATGCGCCGGGCACGATTGAAGCGCGTGGCAGCAAGGGCGGCAACGTGGTGCTGACAGACAAGCGGGAGACGACGGGCGCGCCGGTGGCCATCCGTCTGACGGCGGACCGAACGACGATCAACGCGGATGGCGAAGACGTGGCCGTGCTGAAGGTGGAAGCTCTGGACGCGCAGGGTCGAGCGGTGCCGACGGCGGATAACCATATAGGCTTCAAGGTGAGCGGAGCGGGTGTGCTGATCGGCGTGGGCAATGGGGATCCGAATTGCCAGGAAAGCGACAAGGAGCCACGCCGCAGTCTGTTTATGGGGCTGGCGCAGGTGATCGTGCAGGCGACGCAGATGCCGGGCGAGATTCGCATTGAAGCCGTGAAGGACGGCTGGGAGGGCGTGGAACTGACTCCGGCCAAGCTGACGATTACGACGCAGCGCGTGACACCGCGCGCTCAGGTTCCCGTAGTGCGGCCAGCCAGAAGCTAACATCGGCATTGCATGCAGCCACTGCGCGTTCGCGCGGTGGCCGCTCCCGTTGGTCGTGCGAGTTCCCTCGCCCGCAGAACGCGTCTCTCATAGGCATACTGGTTTGGGACTTTCGTCCGCTTGCGGTTACGTCATCGCAGTCAGGCTGCGAGGACGATTGTTTGGGTGTTTGCTTGCTGCTCGAACTGAGCTGGGCTGAGATAGTTGAGCGTCGAGTGCATCCTCGATCCGTTGTACCAGAGCAGCCAGTCGAGCGCGGCATCCTTTTAATTGGGTCTGTCTTCTGTACGGCATCGAACATCGGCTGACAAAACCGAATCATCCCTGGACCAACGGACAAGTCGAACGCATGAACCGGACAATCAAGGACGCCACCGTCCGCCGCTACGACAGCCACAATCAGTTGCAAACTCAACTCAGCGACTTCGTCGTCGTCCATAACTTCGCCAAGCGACTCAAGACCCTCGGCGGACTTACCGTTTACGAATTCATCTGCAAATGCCGACAAAATGAGCCGCACAGATTTATTCTCGCCCCAACCCATCAATTGCCGGGGCTATACAGTATTGGGGGTATATTTGGGGGCATCCGACGAATACCCCCAAACATACCCCCATTCATACTTGGCTTCCATAGTACGCTTTTGGACGTAGAAATACGAAATCCCCAATGATTATCGGGGATTTCCGTCTTTTCTGAGATATCTTAGGATGGTCTGAAACTAGTCTTTGGTGGGCAGTGAGGGACTCGAACCCCCGACATCCTGCTTGTAAGGCAGGCGCTCTAACCAACTGAGCTAACCGCCCATCCTGCGGGCAAACCGCGCGCCACTCATCCGGGCGCGGCCAAGATCATCATACCAGCCGCCTTGCATCCGAACTTCACGCGCGCCTGCGCGGTCTCATCCGAAAATCGACCAAGCGCAAGGCATGGGTCATGCGATAGCCTCTATTGTTGCCCGGACCTTGCCCTTCAGGAGCGCCAATTCGTGACTTCCTCCCATCCCTTCAATCTGAAATCCGCCGCACAGGCATCCATGCAGGAGCACGGCTTCCAACCCAGACTCTCCTCGGAGGCAGAGCGTGAGTTGGCCGTTTTGCTTGCGCGCGGGCTTTCTCTGCCCCTAAGGAGCCTCTGCGCAGGTGCGTGATTTTGTAGCGATGACTTGACCGCAGATGATTTCCTGGTTTTGAATCAGTTTTCTTTCCGGAGAAGCGTGTTGCTGCTGGTCTATTTCGCCTCTGTGAGGCCGTTTTTCGGCCTCAAGAGACACTACGCCCTTTGCGGGGCCAGCCGGTTGCGGTGCAGGTACAGATTGACCAGCGCGAAGGCCGCGCACA
>JAJZHE010000197.1 GCA_021804655.1 Acidobacteriota bacterium | reverse complement strand
GGGTGATGCAGCAGGTTGGGTCCGTGGTGGTGACGGACAGCAGTACGAATACGCAGATCACGGAGCCGGATTTCTGGACGTCGGCGTATAGCCAGCTTTGGACCGCGCTGCAGAATCACCTGGCATCGGAGTATGACTCGAATCCGCTGATCGGCGAGGTGGCGATCAGCGTTTGCTCTTCCATTACAGCGGAGCCATTTGTGTTGCCCGGAGCGGTCAACAATATCCAGGCGCTGGAGGCGGCCGGGTACACGGATGCGCAGATGGAAAGCTGCCTGTCGAATGCGGCAAGCGATTATGCAGCCTGGAAGCAGACGCCGCTCGACTACACCTTTAACCCGCTGTATCTGGCGGCGACCGGACAGAACGATCTGAACTTTACGATCCAAGTGATGCAGCAGTTTCGCGCGGCGCTGGGCACGCGCGCCGTGGTGGCGAATCATGACCTGGACAATCCGCTGCCGAACGCGAGCCTGCCGACGATCTATGCCGAATTTCAGACGCTGAACACGGCTGCGCAGTCGGCTACACCGCCGACGATTTCGCCGCTGGAGTTTCAGACGCTGGGGCCGACGGTGGACTGGTCCACGCTGATGCCGTATGCGATTACGACTTATCAGCCGACGGAGATCGAGATTTGGAATACGACGGCGGTCGCTGGCGGACTGGCGAATATCACTGCGGCCGAATTGCTGCAGTGGGCTGGGCAGATCAAGGCCGCTTACCCGACAACGCCGTGATCGCCGACCGGGCGGACACAGAGGCAAGAGGAATGAGTGCGAGAGCGGGGAACGGCGCGCGAGGAACGTTGTCAGTTCGCGTCGGTGGCCATGTAAACCTGAACGGGCTGCGTAGTCACCAGCGGATCAACGACAAGCACGGTGCGCACTTCGCCGCCGACCAGTGGAAGCGCAGCCGAGACATAGATGCTGGTGCTGGTGGTGGTGAGCGTGGTGCCGGCGGCGACGATGACCATGTAAAGCGTCGATGATGGGATGGTGACGTAGCCGGAGGTGGCTCCGACGGCCAGTGAAGTGATGACAGGCTTGGCGGCGGCGTAGTCTGTGGCGGTGGTGCCGGCCAGAAAGTAGACATCAATGGGACCGGTGGACGGAGCCTGATTGAGAACACGGAACTCGGAGTGGCCGCTTGGAGCGGGCGTGGACTGATCCTCCAGCAGGGTGACCTGGTAGCTTGCATTGATGTCGGTGATGAGAGCAGAACTGCTTTGGCTGGCCTGCAAGGTTCCGGTCGTGGAGACGAGAGGATTGGTATCCTGCGTGCTGGTGACGACGATTTTCGCACTTGGGCTGGGGGGAAATGTGCCGTAGGGCGTGATCTGGCCCTGGCCCAGATTGCTGGCGACCAGATTGCCGGCGACATAGACGTTCAGCGCGGGCGCGTTGTAGGAGGCGTCGATGACGCGCACGAGACTGACGGGCGAATAGCCCTGCACATGTTCGCAGCCGACCAGCAGCAGAGTGCAGGTGAGACTGACGCCGATGGCGAGAAGCAGCCCGCGGATATCCAACCATACGCCACTGCGTGACGATGGTCGCTTCCGATCTTCGGTTTTGTCTTCTGTGCCGATGCGCGCTCTTCGCAACTGTTCCTCGTTTTCAGTTCGTCGTTGATCTGCACAGCCGTTACGACGCAGCTTAATTGTAATGCTGCGGGATTGTCCGCTTTCCGGTGAATTTTATGCTGCGTCGCATCCGGAACCATTCTGCACAGGATGTATGGAGTGGATGAGAGCTAAAGCATTTTCCGGAAAGGTGTAAACCAAAACCATTCTGCGTATTGGATTTTTCCTCAAGAAAAATCCACCCTCACGAACTTCGGAAAGTTGATAGAGCGTGTTTCATAAATCAACAAAAGCCTGAAGCCGCTCGTATCAGACCCGCGATCAAAGCGGGGCTGATGAACCGCTACGAAGCCACCGAGGTATATATGAAACACGCTCTAGTATTTTCGGAAAATGCCTTATGCTGCCGAGAGATAAACGAAGCGCACGAGAAAGAGTGCTGCCAGCAGATAGAGCAGCCAGTCGCTGCGGCGAATCTTGCCAGTGGCCAGATGGAGAATTGCCCAGGCGATGATTCCGAAGCCGAGACCGTTGGCGATGGAATAGGTGAGCGGAATCATGATGAGCGTGAGAAAGGCGGGGATTGCGACGAGGGGATCGGTCCAGCGAATTTCAGTGATGGAGGCGAGCATCATCGATCCGACGAGAATGAGCGCGGGCGCGGTGGCGGACGGAGGGATGACGCCGACGAACGGAGCGGCAACGAGGGCAAGAAGAAACAGCAGCCCGGTCACGATTGCCGTTATGCCGCTCCTGCCGCCTGCGGCGACGCCGGCAGTGGATTCGACATAACTGGTGACGGTGGAGGTGCCGGTGAGGGATCCGGCGATGGTGGCCAGCGCATCGGCAAAGAGAATGCGATTGAGCCGTGGAATTTCATGGTCGCTTTGAATCAGCCCGGCGCGCTTGGTGACGGCGACCAACGTTCCCAGATTGTCAAAGAGATCGACGAAAAAGAAGACGAAGATGATCTCAAACAGACCGACGTGGAGCGCGCCGCGCAGGTCGAGCTTCATCGTGGTTGCGGCGAGGCTGCCAACTCCGCCGGGAGTGGGATTCCAGCGCGAGAGACCCAGCATCCAGGCCAGCCCCGTGATGGTGAGCACGCCGAGGAGAATCGATCCTCGCACGCGCCAGATTTCAAGCGCGACCATCAGGAACAGACCGAGAAGGGCAAGCGCTGTTTGCGGATTGCGCAGAGTGCCGAGACGGACCAGCGTTGCCGGATCGGCGACGACGAGGCCGGCTTTGTTCAGTCCGATGAAGGCAATGAAGAGGCCGATGCCGCAGGCGACCGCCGCGTAAAGTTCGTGTGGAATGGAGCGCAGAATCAACTGACGGATGCCAAAGGCGGTGAGCAGGAGAAAGAGCACGCCGCTGACAAAGACGGCTCCAAGCGCTGTTTGCCAGGGGATGTGCATCTTGAGGCAGACGGTGTAGGTGAAGTAGGCGTTCAGCCCCATGCCGGGAGCAAGCGCCAGCGGATAGCGCGCGACGATGCCCATGAGGATCGAACCAAAGGCGGCGGAGAGACACGTGGCTGCGGTGACGGCAGCGAGCGGCATTCCGGTCTGCGCCAGAATGGCGGGGTTGACGAGGACAATGTAGGCCATTGTCAGGAAGGTCGTGGCACCGGCCAGCAGCTCCGTGCGCCAGTTGGTGCCCAGCCGCTCAAACTCGAAATATCGCTCCAAAGATGCGCGCATGAATAGCCCCAGCAGAACACAGTAGAGGACAATCGCCAAGCACTTTCTGTAGACACGGAACGAAGCAGGCGCAGCGGGGCAAAAGAGGTCACGGCAATCGCCGGGGAATGCTTCTACAATCGAAGAAGTGCTGTGCCCGGATGGCGAAACTGGCAGACGCAGCGGACTTAAAATCGTATAAGTTTATGGATATATCGGCAGTAACTATAAGATAACTAAAGACTTATAGCGATGAGGCAGTACCCCCACGACAGACACAACCCTTACACATTTTTTGTGATATTCAAGAAGTGTGCAGAGGTCATCGCTCATGTCCGAACGGTTCACGATCCTCGGTGGCAAGGTCCACATCTACAGGCGTCCCAATAGCTCAAGCTGGCAGTGTGCAAGCTTTCTGGCCGGGAAGAATCGACGCACAACCACCAAAGAAGAAAGTCTCTCGAAGGCAAAAGAGGTTGCCGAAGACTGGTACTTGCAGCTACGCGGCAAGCTCCGCGACGGCGAATTGAAAAATGGCAAGCTATTCCGCGAAGCTGCGAAGTTGTACCTGCGCGAATTCGACATCATGACGCAGGGACAGCGGAGCGCGACCTATGCGCGCGGACAGCACGCCCGGACAAACGGACACTTGGTTCCATTCTTCGGCGGCATGGTTCTTCCAGAGATCACGGCTGGCAAGATCAATGAATATCGCATCCATCGCCTTGAGGAATGCAAGGCGCAGCGCGGCAAGCCGCCGGCGCATAACACCATGCACCAGGAAATCGTGACGTTGCGCCAGATTTTCAAAACGGCTCTGCGCCACGGATGGATCGATCATTTGCCGGATTTGTCCGCGCCGTATCGCGCTTCGGCCAAAATTTCTCATCGAGCGTGGTTCTCGCCG
>JAJZHE010000053.1 GCA_021804655.1 Acidobacteriota bacterium | reverse complement strand
CGAAAATCCCGGTCGGGGAGCCGCTCAGAGATAGCCCGCAAGCACCTGGTCCACCACTTCGCGAAACTCCCAGGCGCCGGATTTACCAGCCAGCCACTCGGCGGCCAGCACGGCGCCGAGTGCAAAGCCGCGCCGGTCGCCCGCTTCGTGCCGCAGTTCGATGCAGTCGGAATCGCCGCGAGCCGTCACGACGTGCAGTCCGCTGTGGTCGCCGAGGCGATGCGACTGAATGGGAATTGCGGCGTGTGCGGTGGCGGGCTGCGCCGCCAGCAGAATCTCGCGCAGCGTAAGCGCCGTGCCGGAAGGTGCGTCCAGCTTGGTCGCGTGATGCGTCTCCTCGATGGAAAAACTGTAGTCGCGCAGATGTGCAAGCTGCGCCACAAGCTGGAAGAACTTCTGCACGCCGACGGAAAAGTTGCTGCCGTAGAGCAGCGCACCGCCGCGGCGAATCGCCAGCGCCTTCATCTCCGGCAGCTTCTCATACCATCCCGTAGTGCCCACGACGATGCGCGCGCCCAGTGCCAGGCAGGAGCGCATATTCTCCACCGCCGATTCGGCGTTGGTAAAGTCCAGCACCACGTCGATGAGGGCCAGCGTGGGGGCTGTCAGCGCGGCAGCGCCGGTATTTTCCTTCCAGTCCAGCACGCGTACCGAGTGGCCGCGCTCACGCGCCATCTGCGCCACCAGGCTGCCCGTCTTGCCTTTTCCCAGTACCAGCATCAGCATGCAGAACCTCCAGAGAAGTGGCGACTGGTCAGCGGGATTGCGCACTTTGCAGCGCTCCACCGAGCATGTCGCGGGTTATTGCGCAACAGTCGCCTGTCGCGCTTCAACATCGAAGACCGCGGGGTCGGGATTCTGAAAAAAACAGGTGTGCAGCGACCGCACAGCCTCCTCCACATCGGACTCTTCGATCATAAAGCTCATGTTGATCTCGCTGGCACCCTGCGAGATCATCCTCACGTTCACGTGGCGCATCGCCGCAAAGACCTGCGCCGCGATGCCGTTCTGGCCGCGAATATCCTCGCCGACCATGCAGATGAGCGCCTTCTGGCCCTCGTATTTGACGTCGGCGATGCGGCTGAGGTCATCGGCGATTGCGGGAAGTTTGTCGGTCGCATCCACCGTCAGCGAGACGCTCACCTCGCTGGTGGAAACCATATCCACCGGGCACTGATGCTTGTCGAAGATGTCGAAGATGGACTTCAGGTAGCCGTGCGTCATCAGCATGCGGCTGGCCACCACGTCGATGATCGTCAGTTTTTTCTTGACCGCGATGCACTTGAAGGGACTCCGGCAGTGGGGCGCGATGGCGATGATGCGCGTGCCTTCGTTCTGCGGGTTGCGGGAGTTGAGCACAAGCACGGGAATGTTCTTGCGCACGGCGGGCAGGATGGTGGCCGGATGCAGCACCTTGGCGCCGAAGTAGGCCAGCTCGGCAGCTTCTTCAAAGCTGATGACCTTCACACGCAGCGCATCCGGGCAGATGCGCGGATCGGTGGTCATGATGCCGTTGACGTCGGTCCAGATTTCGATGGCTTCGGCGTTCATGGCGCCGCCGACCAGCGCGCCGGTGAAGTCCGAACCGCCGCGTCCCAGCGTCGTGGTGATGCCCGTCTCGTTGCTGCCGATGAAGCCGCCCATCACCGGCACCTTGCCGGCATCCACCAGCGGCTGAATCTTTTCTGCGCAGCGGGCTTCGATCGGCCCATCCTGCGGAATCGCCTTCTGATACTGCGAGTCGGTGACGATCACCTCACGGGCGTCCACATGCGCGCCATTCACTCCGCGCTCGGCAAAGGCGCGCGCAATCATGGCGCTGGACAAGCGTTCGCCATAGCTGACGATGAGGTCGGAGATGCGCGGGGTCAGCTCCAGAATGGCCGCAAGTCCGCGCAGCACCTCATCCAGCGCGTCAAACTCCTTTTCGATCCAGTTCTGCAACTCGGCCAGTGCTGCGGTGTCTTTGAGGAGTGCGGCAGCGGTATCGCGATGGCGGCTGCGCAGCCGCGAGCTGATGGCCAGCGCACCGGTGCGATCTCCGCGACTGGCCGCGCCGGCCGCAGCCAGAAGCTGGTCGGTGACCTTGGACATGGCGCTGACGACGACGACGGGCCGCTTGCCCGCGTCCACACGTCCGGCCACGATCCCGGCTGTGCGCGTGATGGCGGCTGCGTCCTCGACCGAGGTGCCACCGAATTTCATAACGACAAGACTCATACGGGCATCATCCTGTGAAAAGCCGGAAACTGCGCCGGGCAATCGATACGAACAACGCGGAAAACAGTGGACGATGGGCTATCGCGCGGCGGCGACCGGCTCAGTCTCCAGCTTACCTAGCCGGTGGAGCAGCTCTCCATTCAGAATCGCAGCACCAGCCGCGCCGCGGATCGTATTGTGCGAGAGCACGGTGAACTTCCAGTCGAGGAGTCCGCAGGGACGCAGCCGACCGACCGAGGCCGCCATGCCGCCACCGCGGTTGCGATCCAGGCGCGGCTGCGGCCTGTCCTCGGCGTCCAGCCACTCCACTGGCTGCGCGGGAGCCATCGGCAGATGCTGGCCGGCCAGCGGTTGAAACTCCGCCCACGCAGCCAGAATCTCTTCGCGCGTCGCCTTGCGGCGCAGTTTGAGCGAGACGCTTTCGGTGTGTCCATCCTCGACCGCAACGCGGTTGCAATGGGCGCTCATGCGCGCTTCGAGCGGCAGAATCGAATCGCCGCTGAGCCGACCCAGCAGCTTCAGCGTCTCTTCTTCCATCTTCTGCTCTTCGTTTTTGATGTAGGGGACGACGTTGCCCAGAATATCCATCGACGCAACGCCGGGGTAGCCTGCGCCGGAGACGGCCTGCATGGTGGAGACGAAAATCTGTTCGATGCCGAAGCGCTCCTCGATCGGCTTGAGGGCAAGCACCAGACCAATCGCCGAGCAGTTGGGGTTGGTGACGATGTAGCCGCCGGAAGAACGACGCCAGCTTTGTCCTTCGATCAGGTGCAGGTGATCGGCGTTGACCTCCGGAATGACCAGCGGCACGCCGGGCGCCATGCGAAAGGCGCTGGAGTTGGAGACAACAGCGCAGCCGGCTGCGGCAAAACGCGGTTCCATCTCACGGGCGATCTCGGTGTCGAGCGCGGCAAAGATGACGCGCGGAGCGTGGTCCGGCTCTGCCGGGGCCAGCACCATCGAAGCAATGCGCTCCGGACATGGAGTGTCCAGCCGCCACTTTGCCGCTTCGGCGTAGGTTTTGCCGCTGGAGCGGTCGCTGGCCGCGATCCACGTGATGCGGAACCAGGGATGGTTTTCCAGGAGTTGAATGAAGCGCTGGCCAACCATGCCGGTTGCGCCAAGGATTCCGACGGAGACCGGCTGGTCCGCGTCCGATGAAAGGGGGGATGATGGCTGGTTTTTCATGAGAACCCTACAGTGTACAGGAGAGTGGATGATACGAAAACGACTTTTCACGCGGATCGCCGCGTAAACGGCCGGATGGAAGATGTCCAGAGGGGAGACGGCGAGCCGGGAAGCGATCCGTTTGTTCAGGCTTTCTGGCCGCGCGCCGGTCGTTCTCGCGTATGCAGAAGCTGCTCCAGCTCTTCTTTGAATTCACGCACGTCCTTGAAGTCGCGATAGACGCTGGCGAAGCGAATGTAGGCGACGGTGTCCAGCGTGTGCAACTCCTTCATGATGAGTTCGCCGATCTCGCGCGTGGTGCGCTCGCGCTCCGGCGCTTCGATCAGAAAGCTCTCGGTTGCATCCACGATCGCCTCCAGTTGCGTGGAGGAAACCGGGCGTTTTTCGCAGGCGCGCAACAGGCCGCTGAGCACCTTGTGCCGGTCGAATTTCTCGCGGCGTCCGTCCTTTTTGACCACCATGTGCGGAATCTCGTCGATGCGCTCATAGGTCGTGAAGCGGCGCAGACACTGCTCGCACTCACGCCGCCGCCGGATCGAATCGGCATCCTTGCTCTCGCGGCTGTCCACCACGCGATCCTGCGCAAATCCACAAAAAGGGCACTTCATCGCTTTGATTGTAGCTGTGAAGCGCCCGCGCAGGGCAGAGCAACCTGGTCAGGGGAGCGGATCAGGTTCCATTGTGGTCACCGGGTCGATTGCGTCGACTGCCGGATCGGCTTCCGCAGCATGGGTGCTTTGCTCGGCGATCTGGCGCAGGCTGACGTGCTCGATCTGTGCCCAGACCAGGCCAACGGGCAGAATACTGAGGAAGGTGACGCCGAGCAATGTGGCGGCGCATGCGGTCGCGGCTTCTGGATCAGCGGCAAAGAGCCGGACCAGCACGCCGGCGACCAGACCGATCTGAGTGAACCATCCGACGACGGGAAGCTGGACGACGCTGGCCACGCCGCTGGAGGCCATCAGGACCATTCCCTGGGCAAAGGTGAGCCGGTGCAGATGCGGGTCGCCAAAGGCGCGCGTCGTCAGGATGTATGCTGCGGCGATCAGAATCCACATGCCGAGCGAGAGCGCGAGCACGCCCAGAAAATCGGCAAACGAGCGCAATGTATTCAGTCCGGTGCGGAAGCTGCGAATCTTGTCCGCGACGGCCGAGGCAAGGTTAGTGGAGAGCATGCCGAGCGTCTGCTCAAAGAAGCTGGCGACCACGCCGCCGGAAAGACGGATGAAGACGAGGAAGATGGCTCCGGCAACGGTTGCGACCAGTCCCCAAAAGCCAACTTTGCGGAAGATCTCCGGATGGGGCAGCGTGGAGCCGCCGAGGAGAATGACGGAGGAAAACAGCAGCGCCATCGCGCCCAGATCGAAGAGCCGCTCGACGATGTAGACGGCAAGCTGCGAGCTGACGGAGAGTCCGGTCCTGCGCGCGGCCAGCCAGGGGCGCGTCAGGTCCGCAACGCGGCCAATCAGCGCGACACCGGTGAATCCGATGACCTGTGTGCTGAGCAGCGCCAGCGGCGCCACGGGCTTGTTGGCCCGGATGAGCAAGGCCCAGCGCAGGCCGCGCAAAACGAAGCCAAGATAGATGCAGCCGACCCCGAACGCCACCAGACGCCAGTCGGCACGACGGAAATCCTGGGCAAAAAGCGTGAAGTTGAACGGGTGCTGGTGTTGCGCATAGACGCCAAGGGCGAGAAGCACGCCGAGGACAAGCAGACCGAAGAGGAATTGGTTTCGTTTCACGCGGACTCCTGCTTACTGCGGATGGAGCATCGTCGCCTGATTCGACGCAGGTCGCCGGTTGCGCTCGGCCACGCGCTGGTTGAAGAGGTGAATCACGCGCGCGACATAAAGCTGCGTTTCACGATAGGGGGGAATGCCGTGGTAACGATCCACGGTCGCCGGGCCAGCGTTATAGGCGGCCAGAGCCAGGGCGAGATCGTCATGGTAGCGCGTCAGCAACTCGTCCAGATAGGCAGCGCCGCCGTGGACGTTCTCACTGGGAGCAAACGAATCCTGCACGCCCAGATCGTGTGCCGTCGCGGGCATCAACTGCATCAGTCCTTTGGCTCCGGTGCGGCTCACGGCGTTGGGATGATTTGCGCTTTCCGCCTGAACGATGCTGGCCAGCAGGTCCACGTCAAGGTTGTGTTCGCGGCCAGCGGATGCGAGGATCGGCCGCAGATCCGGCGGTCGCAGTTGCATCGGAGTCTTCGGTGCGGCTTCCGGGTCTGGCGGAGCGATGGTGGTCGCCTGCCGACGAAAGCCCAGGACGGAGGACGGAGCCAGATCGATGAACTCCGCATTGTCGGCGTGCGGATAGAGCCGCATCTGGCCATTGACCAGCGCATGATGGTCGCAGCGCATGATGAATCCGTTGGCGAGCTGCACGATTTCTTCGGCACGGGCGGTTGCACAGCCGATGCCAGCCAGCAGCGAGAACAGAGCCAGGACCAGAGCAAGTGGCCATAGACGGAAGCGAATTGAGCACAGGGTCTGAGACACGGCTATTCCTTGCAAAACTCTACCAGAGTGAGCGCGCGACGGCGTGTCGGCTTGCGATCGCCAGCTCCAGCATCGCCGCCACGCCGTCGTCGGTGTTGCGTGGAGCCATGCGCCAGCCGCGCTCGGTCGCCAGCCCGCGCAGTTCTTCCGTCGCATTGCCCATCAGCACGCCAACGCCTGCCCAGTCGAGCATGGATTCGTCGTTCCAGTTGTCGCCGATGGCCATCGTCTGCTCCTGCGGAATGCCCAGACGGCTGGCGATCCGCTCCAGCCCGGAGCGTTTGGAGATGCCCGGCGGCAACAGGTCCAGAATCGAGAGATCGTGGCCTGGATAGGCCGTGCGGATGACTTCAATTCTGTTTGCCAGCGGTGAAGCGGCGATGCGTGCGGCGGCCTCGGCCATCTCGCGCAGCGTGCCGGCGGCCATGCCCTGGATGATCTCCACCTCGTCGCCGAGCGCGGACTCGATCGGCTGAACGGCGCGGATGGAGTTGCGATTGGCCTCCACCCACTTCGCCAGCCTGCCGCGTGCAATCGCCATATCCTCGACAATCAGGTCCGGCGGCGATGGTCGATCCAGGGTGAAGACTGTCATGCCGGTGCCGCGCAGCAATACGGCCAGCGCGCGGGCCAACTCGGCGGGAAGATGGCAGAAATCGAGCCTGTCGCCGCGAAAGGTGCGCGTGACGGCACCGTTCGAGGTCACCAGCAGCGTCTCCGGATCAAGCCCGACACCCTCCAGCAGAGGCGCGGTAAAGGCTTGTCTGCGGCCCGTGGCGATGACGATGTGGATGCCCGCCTTCTGCGCCGCAAGCAGCGTTTCGCGGTTGCGGCGGCTGATGACCGTGCTGAAGTCGGGCAGCAACGTACCGTCCATGTCGATGGCTACCAGGCGGACGGGGTGGGGCAAAGCTGAAGCAGAACCGGTCGCAGCGGAGACGCTCTCCGCGCAACGATCCACGGAAGACACTGGAGAATCGGGCATACCTTTGAGTGTACCGGCACGCAGGTGTACCGGTTGTTGCGTTGCACCGCGGTATGCTGTTGCTATGCAGAGAGTGTGCCAGCGATGTCATGCGTGCCTGAGCGAGGAAGCAGGCAATTTGTCGGTCTGCCCGGCCTGCGGCGGCCGGTTGATGGTCGCGCCCGACCATCCGCCTGAAGGTTCCAGCGCACCCGCCGAGACGGTGGACCATCGCGGGATCGTGCTGCCTGCGCGCCACGCCGTTGGCGGCATCATCACGCCCTGGTGAGCGGATGCGCCATTCGAACCATGGCCGCCTACTCGTACCGCAGGGCCTCGGCGGGCAGGATGCGCGCCGCAGCCGACGAGGGATAGAGCGTGGCCAGCAGGGCAACGCCGACCGAGACCACACTGACCAGCACGCCATCGACCAGCCGCGGCGCAAAGGGCAGCGTATCGAGGTTATAGAGCGAAGCGGCAAGGTGGACAAAATGGTAGTGTCCGCCGGCCCACGCGCCCAGGTAGCCAAGCACCAGGCCGAGCGCCGTGCCGACAAGGCTGATGAGTAGCCCCTGCAACAGAAAAATGCGGCGAATCTGTGCCGGTTCCACGCCAAAGCTCATGAGGATGGCGATGTCGCGCGTCTTCTCCATGACCATCATCGTCAGCGCGATGAGGATGTTGAGCGCGGCCACCAGCACGATCAGCCCAAGGATGAGAAACGTGACGACTCGCTGCAGGGCGAGCGCGCGGAAGAGTTCGCGATTCTCTTCCATCCAGCTTGTCGCCTGGAATCCCGGCCCGGCAGCTTTCTCAATGCTGCGCGCGATGCGGTCGGCGGCGTAGAGATCATCGACGCGGAAGTCGATGACGGTAATCAGGTCCGGCTCGGCAAAGAGCCGCTGCGCATCGCTCAGGCGAATGTAGCCCATGCCGGAGTCGTATTGGTAAAAGCCGGAGTGAAAGATGCCGACCAGCCGGAAGCGCACGTATTTGGGGACGATGCCGAGCGGCGTGAGTTCACCCTGCGGGCTGATGATCATGACGGAGTCGCCGACGGAGGCACCGATCGTCTCCGCGAGGTCGCTGCCGAGGATCACGGGCGGCGGCGCGGAATCGCTCGTCGCGTCTGCATCCGTCGCCTCAGCATCTGGAACCTCGCTCGGCGGGGCCAGTTGCGCAAATGCTCCTTGCGGAGTTGCCGTTGCTTCCAGATGGCTGATGTGGTTTTCTGCCGTCGGCAGAATGCCTTTCAGCAATGCGCCGCCATCGCGCGGTCCACGCGCCACCAGCACCTGTTCGTAGAGTCCCGGAGCGTCGGCGACGATGTGTGGCAGGCGGCTGAGCCGCGCGACCAGCGGCTGCCAGTTGCGGATGCCTTTGGCGTCGGCGCGCAGCAGGTCAATGTGCGCGGAGCTGCCCAGCAGACGGTCCTGCACATCGCGGCGCATGCCGTTGGTGATGGCCAGCGCGACGATCAGCGCGGCCACCCCGGCGGCGATGCCCAGGATGGAGATTCCGGTCACCAGTCCGATGACCGCCTGGCGGCGGCGCGCGCGCAGATAACGTGCGGCAAAGAACAGCTCAAAGCCGATCTTCAAGGTTTCGGCTCCGCAGGCTTGGTGGCAGACTTTGGCGCTGTCGCAGAGGCGTCGGGCAGCACGGTTTTGGCCACCGCCGTGTTATCGTAGCGGTCATCGACGCGCACGGCCAGAATGTGCTCTGCGACAGGGTCGGCGCGGTCTGGCAGCGGGATGGTCAGCGCGTAGTGTTCGCTGCGCGCGTCGGAGAGCACGCCGACCGGCTCGACGTACTGCCAGGGGCCGGAGTCGAGCGAGTATTGGGCCCGCGCGATGGGCGAGGTTGCGTCCTGCGCCTGCCAGGTGGCGGCGAAGCAGTGCGTTGAGTGCACGCGGGCGCAGTCGGTCGTGATCGCTCCGGCGCGCAGCGCGGAGATGACCGGCGGGGTGGTATCGACGACAAAGCGGTCGCTGATCATTTCGCCGGTCAGCGCATCGGCGGGCGTGTGCGAGGGCAGGTCTGTGGCCACCACGCGCACGCGGTATCCACCGTCGGGCACGGTATCGGTGTTGAAGCTCCAGGCTTTGTCGTCGAGGTTGCGCTTGAGCAGCCGCCAGACGCGCTCGCCGTCGCCGCGCAGATAGAGATCGTAGGCCAGGGAGTCGCCGTTGTCGTCGTGCGCAGCCCAGCGCACGGTGACCGCGGTCTTGTCCTTCTGTGCCACAAGCGGAGAGTTGTTCGACGAAGCTCCATCGGTGGCCGCGTTGCCATCACTGGTCTGAAAGCCGATGGTGATCGTCTGCGAAGCGGAGGATTGCGGCTGCGGCGTGTAGCGCGCGCCGGGAACGACGACGATCGCGTCCACCTGCGGCGCGGCGTTCACGGGCAGAAAGTTCACGCCCACGCCGGCCAGTTGGCCGCCCGGATCGAGCACGGCCTTCCACTGGAGATAGCGTCCCGGCGGCGAGGCGATCTGGTCGCCGTCGAGCGGCTTCCAGTCGGTCCATCCCCAGTCGCTTTGCCTGCGGATCGGCTGCTCGACATTGCCCGAGCGGGTGAAGAGATGATAGCCCTTGGAGTCTGGATCAACCTCGATGCGTCCCCAGCGCGCGACTGCGCCAGCATCGAAGACATCGCTGGCATAGGCGTGTTCCGTGGCAGATCCACCGTCGGCAAGGCGATAGACTTCGCCCGGATTGGCGGTGGCGATCAGCCAGCCGTCGCCGCTGGCTGCCAGGGCCAGCGCCTGCTGGGCATTCACATGGGCCAGGTCGCGTTCGCCGCCATCGGGCTGGACGAGCAGAATCCTGCCCTGATTGCCGGTGGCTGCCAGCAGTCCATCCTGGGTGGCTTCCAGGCTGTAGACAATCGCGTCGTGGCCCTCCCAGACCTTGCGCGGGGCGGCGTTGGGAGTCAGCGCAAAAATCTCCGTGCCGTCGGGCAGGGTGGAACTGGCGTTTGCGGCCTGCACCGATCCCGGTTGATTGAATGTGATCGTGATGCCGGGGTTGCCGCTGGCAATGGGCAGCGCAGGCAGAGGAGTATGCGCTTTTTCTCCGGCGTCCGCAGCCCAGATGGTGCCGGTTGCATCAATGGCCAAAGCCGTGATTTCGCGATGCGGAGCGGCAAAGAGCACATAGCCTTTGCCAGCGGGAGTGATGCGATAGACCAGCCCGGAGCCATCGCTGCCGGCGATCAGGTTGCCGTCCTTGTCCCAGGCAAGGGCGCGGATATGCTGCTCGTCGGTGGAGAAAAAGCGTGTCGCGGCCTGATCGGGATGGGCTGGATCCAGGCGATAAATTACACCTGGTCCTCCCGTGGCCACATAAAGCCGTCCGGAGTGGTCGAAGGTCATGGCCCAGATGTAATGAGCCTGTGCGGTGGATTTCTGACCTGTAGCCGAGGAACTGGTATCTTCAGCGGCTACGCCTGCAGTGGCTCCCATGTCTCCCAGGTCAAGGATCGGCTTCGCGGTGGCTGCGTCCACCGGTGTATTGGCATTGGGATTGAGCCGGAAGACCTTGCCGTCGGGCATCGTAGCGGCGTAGAGCGCACCATCTGGCCCCACTGCAAGGGATTGCACGGCCAGCGTTTTGGCGGTCAGCAGCGTGGTCGCCGTCTTTCCATCCGCGCTCAGACGCTGGACGGAGGCAGGTGAGCCGGTGCCGACAAAGAGATTGCCGTTCTTGTCTGTGGTGACCGTCCAGACAAAGGTAGATGCAGTCGTATGCAGCAGCGTGGCAAACGGGCCACGCCGCAGGATGCCATCCGAGGCGACAGAGACGCCAAGCGGCGTGCCTTTTTCCATATCCGAGGGCTGGGATTGCGTCCAGAGCTGCGTGCCTTGCGCGTGGCCGAGCGATGCAGCGCAGACGGACAGAAGAATCGAGGCGGCGATGATGGAAAAGATCGAAGAGCCGAGACGGCGGGTGGCGGGGCAAAGCGCGTTGCGAGAAGAGTTCATGCTGAGGCTGAGTGTACTAAAAGCCACGGCAGAGAGGTGCGCATTCGCGCCAACGCGTGCGGATCGGCAGACCGCCTACGCTGTTTTCGCCGCGGATCAGTTTGCCAGCACAGCGCGATAACGCACCTTGTTCTTCTTCACTTTTTCGATGGCCTCATTGGCCTTCTGCATGGGGAAGGCTTCGGTCTGTGCCTTGACGCCGTGACGTGCTGCCACATCGAGCATCTCCCGCAGGCGATAGGGGCTTCCGATGGGGCTGCCGGTGATCGTGCGCACGCCGGAGATCAGCGGAAAGGCATGGACGGTGACCGGCGACGGCGGCACGCCCACAAAGCAAAGGGTTCCGGTGGGGCGAAGCGCATGAACGTAGCTCATCCAGTCCTGGTCCGCATTGATGGTGCTCAGGATGAAGTCAAAACTCCCGGCAACCTCGCGCATGGCTTTGGTCTCACGGGTATTCACAAAGTGGTGCGCACCCAGCGCACGCGCCTCTTCTTCCTTGGCCGCCGAGGTGGAAAAAGCCGTCACCTCCGCGCCGAAGACACGGGCAAATTGCAGCGCGATGTGGCCCAGACCGCCGATGCCAACAATGCCCACGCGCGACGAGGGATTGATGCCGTGAATGCGCAGCGGATTGTAGACCGTGATGCCGCCGCAGAGCAGCGGCGCCGCATTTTCGCTGGCCAGAGAATCCGGAACCGGCACGGCAAAGCGCGCGTTGACACGGATGGAGTCAGCATAACCTCCGTGACGATGGACGCAGGTTGCCTCGGCGGCAGCGCACAGATTTTCCATTCCCTGGGAACACCATTCGCAGAGGCCGCAGGAGTTGGATTGCCAACCGACGCCGACGCGCTGACCGACCGTGAGGGACTTGACTTCAGAGCCGACAGTCGTCACCTTGCCAATGATTTCATGGCCGGGAATGAAAGGAAACTGGCTGATGCCCCAGTCGTTGGCGATCAGGTGAAGATCGCTGTGGCAGACGCCGCAGTGGGAGATTTGAATCTCGACTTCCTGCGCTTTCAACTCGCCTGGATTGTAGCGAAACGGCAGCAGTTCCGCGCCGGCAGCGTGGGCTGCAAGTCCTTGAATTTGTTTCATCGCAATTCCCCGAAGTTCCCCGAATGGCCTCAATCAAAACGGCGCAATTAAGAACAAAAAGCGTGCTGAACGAGTGGGCATGAGCTGCCCGGTCAGTCACACTCTTCGATCAATCTCAATCAGTGTAACCCGCCGCCAGCTTCGACGTGCAACGGAATGGTCTGGTAGCCGACGAGCACGCCATCGACCGGTGCGCTTGCCTCGATGGCCAGGGATTCTCCGTGCAACCCCGCAGCGGATGACTGGTGCAGCGACTCCAGCACGTTGGCCATGGAAAGCGGAATGGAATCAAGTATCTGGCCGCCGACCGAAGCCTCTGCTTCGGGCAATAGCAGACTCAGATACAGCCGATTCGCTTCGTGGCGCACGCGCAGCCGGTTCACCGTTGCGGCAAATCCGCCGAGATCCTTACGCGGAGCCGTTGCATCCAGCGTGCGATCAAGCGTGGCCCCATCGCTGACCAGCAGGCGCAGCGTTCCTGGAGGCACATTCGCCGGAATTCTAGCCGCAAGCTGTACCGTGTGCGCGGCTTGTTGCCAGCGGTGGATCTTTGCTTCGAGAGTTACGGTATCACCGGCATGCACGATGCCCGAGGAGAGCAGACGAACGCTGTCGAGCGTGGTTGTCCTGTTTCCGGCCAGCGCATCCACGTGCAGATCGACGCTTTGAATCGGCTGCGCAGTGGCGTTGCGCAGTGGGCTGGCATAAAGCTGGTCAAAGACGCCGCCGACGCCGATGGCCGCAGCGAGTTGCGGAGCCATGGTGGCGGCTGGCGCGCCCCAAGCATCCACGGGTACAGGCGGCAATCCGGCCAGGTGGATTTGTCCGGTGACGTGATATGTCGTCTGTGCCGTGCTCAGGTTGGTCTGGAGCAGCATCTGGTAGACAGAGACCAGCAGGACAGAGGATGTCATGGTCGGCAGATTCAAAATCTCCACATGATGGGTGACGGTCTTTGCTCCGGTGGTCACGGTCATCGTCAAGGGAATCATCCTTGCCCGCGCGCCCAATATGCCAGAGATGGCCGCGTCGCGATCCTCGGTAAATGCGCCGATGGTCGCTCCGGTGTTAATGATCTTGAAGGCATTCAGCGGAGACGGCAGGGTGGCCACCACCTCGGCGCGCGTCATGGGCACGGAAACATCGCCCGCCTGAAAGATGGGATGGCCGCAGGCGAGCAGATGATTTCGATCGACGTAGGTGACCGTGCAGGTGGCGGCGATCTCCATATCTCCACGCACAAGCTGTAGGCTGACGGCGGCGCCAGGCAGGATAGGCGCTGCGGTTTCAGCGGTCACTCCGCCCGAACCGAGTGGTCCACCGGCGGCAATCTTCTCCAGCCCTGTTCCGGCCATGCGTTGCCGCCACAGCTGAATGGCATCGGAGGAAAAACCGCTCATCAGCAGCGGCGTTTCCATTGCCTGCATGGGCGTCTGCGTGGTTTCGTCGCTTGGCAGATTCTCCGCAGAGGTGTGTGCGTTTTCCGCGCTGTTCGGAGCAGGCGTCAGGTCGCGCACTTCCAGCATCTGCTGAATGGGCGTGATGCCTGCGATCGGCTCCTTGCTGAACTGGCCGATGCGGTAGGAGAGAGCGCCGAGCAGCTTGCCGTCGATGTAGACCGGACTGCCGCTCATGCCGGCGACAACGCCGGTATACTCCGGTTTCTGCCCCTTGAGCCGCCCCAGAATCAGATCGCGACCCGGCCCGCGCGCACCGCGCAGGACGCCCAGAATCTCTACCTGCATCGGCTCCGGCTGCGTGCCTTCAAAGACTGTCCAGGCGGTTCCCATCAGACCACGATGCACATCCGCCAGCGGAAAGACGCCTGCGGTTGAGGGTGGAGGGGTTTGCGAGGTTACGCCAGAGGAAGAAGCCGTTGGTGTTGGGGGTGCAGCGAGTGCGCAACAAGCGGATGCCGAGCCAGCAAGGAACAGCAGGCTGAGCGGGAAAGCGCTGAGCGGGAAAGTGATGGTTCGGTGGATGCGTTTGCGCCATGCGAAAACAGGGCGAAATGGTATCTTCACAAAAATGCTCACTTCTACTACTGTAGACGGCAGGACGGCTTTTGGCCGCCTGCCGCTTGCCTTTCGAGACAACCCAGCTCGCAAAGGCCTGCCTGGACCCTGACGCTGGAGTACATGCAGTGATGCACGCGACGATTCACGCATCTGGAAAAAGGCTGACTTTGTTGGCGACGCTGGTGGTTGTTTTCTGCCAGGCGTGGCAGCCTGCAACTGCGCAACCTGCTGCGGCGCAACCTGGCACGACTTCTTCACAGGATCAATCTGGCGCACAGAACACTGGGCAGCCATTGGAGAGCAGCGGTCCAGTGCTCAAGCGCAAGCAACATCCGTCGGAGGACCAGCAAATTCCCGATGCGCAGACAGATCCCGCAGCACAGAATTCTGAGCCGACGCGGCAGAGTCCAGCAGGGCAGTCGATTCAGGCTGGCGCGATTCAGACTGGCCCGGCTCAGGCGGCTCCAGATGACTCCGGGTCGGCCAGCGACGCCAGCGCGATTGTGGTGCCCAGGCTCAAGCGCAAAGTTGAGCAGACTCCACCGCCGACAGCGCCGGTCGTCAAAAATCCTCCGGGACTCGGCAACCTCACGCTTGAAGTGGAGGTTCCTGAGGTTACGGTTGATGTGGGAGTGCTCTTGCAGAAGACGCATCAGTTTATCCCGAACCTGAAGGCGACCAACTTTGTCGTCTATGAGGATGGACAGCCCCAGAAGATCATTCGCTTCAAGCGCGTCGAGGCACCGATCACGGCGTTGATTCTGGCCGAATTTGCATCGACCAGCTATCTGTTCACCAACGATATGCGGAATGCCGCCTGGGCCTTTGCTCAGCAGTTGCGCCCGCAGGACTACGTCGCGCTGATGACCTATGACATACGCACGCAGATCGTCACCGACTTCACGCAGGACAAGAATCAGATTTTGGAAGGAATCAGCGACCTGACGATTCCGGGCTTCACGGAGCGCGATCTTTTCGATGCGCTCTATGAGGCACTGGATCGCATGACGCGGATTGAGGGGCAGAAGTATATTCTGCTCATCAGTTCAGGCCGTGACACCTTCTCACGCATTACGCTGGATAAGGTTTTGCAGAAGATTCGCGAGACGCCGAATGTAACCATTTTTTCGATCTCCACCGGAGGCTTTCTGCGAGCAGTGGCTGAGGGAAGTCCGCGATTTGCCCGGTCCAATGTCGATTATCTGCAAGCTGACAATCAGATGCAGACTTTTGCTCGCATGACCGGCGGCATGTTCTTTGCGCCGCGCTTCCAGGGCGAACTCCCCGACGATATGCGCGCCATCAACGGTGCGATTCGGTCGAAGTACCAGGTTGTTTATCATCCGGCGAACAGCAGGCAGGATGGAACCTTCAGGAAGATTCAAGTGGAACTGGTGGATGATGAAGGTCGCCCGATGCAATTTCAGGACGAAAAGCATCATCCACTCAAGTACGACGTGCTCTACCGCAGCGGCTATCGCGCGCGCCAGCAGGTGGAATAAGAACTGAATGGAATGTAAGCGCTAGCTGTGAAGTTGCAATAGGTTGTTGTCCATCTGACCGAGAACGGAGAAGCTGATTGTGTCGAGCAATCTGTTTTCTCTGGAGGTCAGATGGACTATCACCATCATGCCCGTTTGACGGTTCACGGTCGAGAGGTTCTTTGCAAATCTGTTGTGGAGGGCCGGCTGGGCCTGTGCGAGGCGGCAGCCGAGCACAGGCTTAGCCGGCAGAGCGCGGCCAAGTGGGTCAGGCGTTATCGCGAGCAAGGCTTGGACGGTCTCAAGGACCGCCGCTCGCGTCCCCGGCGGCTGCGTCAACCCACCTCCACGGAGCAAGTTCTGCTGATCGAGACCTTGCGCCGCGAACGCTGGACTGGATCCCGTATCGCCCAGCAGACCGGCCTCAGCCGAGCCACCGTGAGCCGCGTTCTGGCCCGTGCCATGCTGATCCGGATGCCTTCCCGCTTCAGTCGTCCGGTGAAGGTCTCGCTGGTGAACTGCGCTCCCTGGTCGGTGTTGAATATCTCCGGTTTTTCATCCATGGAAAGCGCCTCTTCCAGCGCCTCCACGCAGAAAGCCGTATCCATCGTGATCGACACACGCCAGGCCAGCACGCGGCGGCTGAACCAGTCCACCACCGCGGCCAGATAGACGAAGCCGCGCGCCATCGGGGTGATGTCCAT
>JAJZHE010000052.1 GCA_021804655.1 Acidobacteriota bacterium | reverse complement strand
GTTTTCCACCGATTCCACCTCCTCCACACCCCCCGGACACGCGTCGAATTTAGACTGGAAGCACCATGGCCACAAGCTTCACACTCGACGCCGGTCTGCCCGCCAACGCCGACGCCGAACGCACCATCCTCGGCGCCATCCTGCTGGACAACACCATGCTGGCCGAGGCTCAGGAGAAGCTCACCTCCGAGGATTTCTCCCTCGACTCCCATCGCCGCGTCTTCCAGCGCATGGGCGAGCTGAGCGCCGAGGGCCATGCCATCGATCTCGTCACGCTCTCCGAGATGCTGGGGCGCTACAAAGAAGTCGAGTCCGTCGGCGGCGTCGCCTATCTGGCCTCGCTCACCGAGGGATTGCCGCGCCGGCCCATCCTTGAGGAATACATCCGCATCGTCAAGGACAAGAGCCTGCTGCGCCAGCTCATGCTCATCTGCTCGGCGGCCATCGCCCGCGCGGCAGACCAGAGCGAGTCGGCACTCGACGTGCTCAACGCCGCCGAGTCGCAGCTTCTCGAAGTCGGCGAAAAAGGCATCAGCAAAGGGCTTGCCAGCCTGGAGGAGATCGTCAGCGGCTCCTTCGGCTCCATTGACAATCTCTACCAGCAGGCGCGCGAGATCACCGGCCTGGCCACGCATTACACCGAATTCGACAAGATGACCAGCGGCCTGCAAAAAGGCGAACTCGTCATCATCGCCGCCCGCCCGTCGATGGGCAAAACCGCCTGGGCCGTCAATATCGCACAGAACGCGGCCATCCGCAGCGGCGCTGCCGTCGCCATCTTTTCGCTGGAAATGTCCAAGGAAGCGCTGCTGCGCCGCATGCTGGCTTCGCAGGCCTGGGTCGATCAGCGCAAGCTCCAGACCGGCTTTCTGGGCCGCGACGACCAGGAAAAACTGCGCCGCGCACTGGAAGACCTCGTCGAATCCAAAATCTACATCGACGACACCGCCGGCATCTCGCTCGCCGAGATGCGCGCCAAGGCCCGCCGCCTGCGCCAGATCGTCGGACGCATCGATCTCATCCTCGTCGATTATCTTCAGCTCATGAGCGCCAGCCTGCCTTCGCAGGGCGGCAAGCGCCACGAAAACCGCACCCAGGAAGTCTCCGCCATCTCGCGCGGTCTCAAAGCTCTGGCCAAGGAGATGGAGGTTCCCGTCATTGCGCTCAGCCAGCTTTCGCGTGCCAGCGAGCGCCGCGGCGACGACAAGCGCCCCATGCTCAGCGACCTGCGCGAATCCGGCTCCATCGAGCAGGATGCCGACGTCGTCGCCTTCATCCACCGCGAAAGCTACTATAACCGCGACAAGGAAGAAGACCCCGACCGCAACAAGGCCGAGATCATCATCGCCAAGCAGCGCAACGGTCCCACCGGCACCGTCGAACTCGCCTTCCTCAGCCAGTTCACGCGCTTCGAAGATCTCGACACGCAGCACACCCAGTACTGATTGCCGCAAGTGCGCGAAGCGGAACACTTGCTTCAGCCCGCCAGCAGCATCTCCAGCGCCTCGCGCGCATGTTGCAGGCACGCGCGCGCTTCATCCTCGGGAATCAGCCCCTGATGCACCGCGCGCTTGCCAATGTCGTTCACGCGATTGGCCAGTCGCGGAAACTCCGGATCGATCCCCGTCGCCTTCAGGTTGTTGTTCATCTCATGCAACAGATTGCCCAGCGTCGGCGCGTTGCGATAGCGGGTGGAAATCTGCCGCCGCAGCGGCTCCGGCAACCGTTGCCGGATCGCCTCTTCCAGCACCGAGCGGCACATCACCGCGCAGGCCGTGAACAGCGCAAAAAAGTAGCAGCGCGTGGCCTCATCCAGATACCGGTCCGCTTCGTCGGAGGCCGTGCGCGCCACCACACACTCGCGCAGATGTTGCGCGCGCGCCACCGCCGGTTCAATCAGGTCAATCATCTCCGCCGCCATCGCCGCCCGCAACAGATCGCCCTGCCGCGCATCCAGCGCGCACTGGATCGACTGCCAGGCCGGCGTCTCGCGCACACCTGCCTGTTGCATCCGTGTCAGCGAGGTCAGCCGTTGCCGCGCATGTTGCACAAAGCCCTGCTGCATCTCGTGCGCAAGCTCTTCCCACTCCTCGATAAATCTTCCCGCATCGGCCTGATAGCGCTGCCACAGCTCGTCATAGACCACTCCCGGCAAGACCGCCCGCAACTGTTCAAACCTCTCCGTCCGTGCCAGGTCCGCAATCGCCATCGAGAACTCGCGCCCCGGCGCGCTGGCGTCGGCCATCGCCAGCAGCAGCGCGCGCAGCCGCTCAATCTCGATTCCGCTGTGCTCCGTCGTTGTCTGCATCGTCGCGGCCACCCGTTCCAGACCCCTGTGGAGTCTCACGCACTGAGTCTCCCCCTGCTGAGTCTAGTTGCAGGCAGATCGCGTGCGCGCTCGATTGTGCAGATTCACAGTCACTCCAGTGCAGGAGTGAAACCGCCCGTGCCTCGTCGCCGAATGCGGAAACCGCGTCCCCGCACTGCTTCCGCACAGGCTCACCAGTCCGGATTTTTCAGGCTAGATTTGTCGGGCCAGATTTTTCAGGCCAGGCTCACGATCAGGTCGATCTCGATGCGCACGTCCTTCGGCAACCGGCTCACCTCCACCGTCGTGCGTGCCGGAGGCGTTGCGCCATCGGCGGCAAAGTAGCGCGCATAGATGGCATTCATCGCCGCGAAGTCGTTGAAGTCGCGCAGAAAAACCGTCGCCTTCACTGCGCTGCTCAGGCTTGCGCCCGCTGCCTCGGCAATCGCCTTCAGATTTTCCAGCACGCGCGTCGTCTGCTCTTCGATTCCGCCTGCAACCACCTGCTGCGTCGCCGGGTCCAGCGGAATCTGCCCGGAGGCAAACAGCAGGTTACCCACCTTCACCGCCTGCACATACGGTCCAATCGCCGCCGGTGCGTTTGTTGTGCTTACAATCTTTTTTTCCACGCTCATACCCAGATTGTACCCACCTGGCCGGCAACCCATCGGCGGTTTTCCGGAACAAAAAACCTCGCTCTGTCGTATCCTTGCCTGAAACGATCTGGCAGCCGTATTCGCTTCACCCGATCGGCTGTGCATTCGCTCGACTCGCAGGAGGTTCCGTGTCCAACTGTTTCCAGAACCGCATCCCGATGGCGCTGCTTGCGCTCGCCTTTCTTGTTACCGTCGGTCTTGCTGGATGCCGCGTCAACGTGGATAAAAACAGCAACGGCGACGAAAAACACGTCCGCATCGACACGCCCTTTGGCGGCATCCACGTCAACACCGACCAGACCACCGCTGCCGACATCGGCCTGCCCATCTATCCCGGTGCCACCGCGGTCAACGACGACGGCAACAACCAGTCCGCCGACGTGCACATGGGCTTCGGCCAGTGGCAGCTTCGCGTCCGCGCCGCTCACTACTTCAGCACCGACAACCGCGATAAGCTCCAGAGCTTCTACCTGAAAGCCCTTCACCGCTACGGCGACGTGCTCACCTGCCAGGGCAACCAGCCCGTAGGCTCACCCGCCAAAACAGCTCAGGGACTCACCTGCCAGAGCAACGGCAACTCCGGCAGCGGTGGCCAGGGCATCGCCCGTGTCGATACCAGCGAACACGCTCTCGTCCTCAAAGCCGGCTCGCCGCACCACCAGCACGTCGTCACGCTCGACAACCAGAAATCCGGACGTACCGGCACCAACTTCGGCCTGGTCGTCCTCGACCTGCCCGGCAGCAACGACGCCGACTGAACGACAAGACTGAACTACAATCGGTCCATGTCGGAAGCCATTTCCAAGCTGCGCGCCAAGCTGATTTTCCGTCTGCGAGACCGATGCGAAAGTCTTCTTGTCCGGCCCTTTCGCAGACTTCACTGGACTGCGATGGGCATGCGGATCGGGCGCGGAACTTCATTCACTTCTCTCCACGTCACCTGGCCGCATCAGGTAAATATCGGCGAAAATTGCCGCCTTGAACACGACATCTACTTTCACTTCGACGGTATCTATTCGCCTGGCCCTTCGATCCGCATCGGCAACGACTGTTTCATCGGCTCCGCTTGCGAGTTCAATATCTCCCGCCAGATTGTCATCGGGAATGACTGCCTGATCGCCAGCGGTTGTCGCTTCGTCGATCACAACCACGGAACCGAAGTTGGCACGCTGATGCGCGTTCAGAAAGGAAATGCCGCTCCGATTGAGATCGGGGACGACGTCTGGATTGGCGCTAATGCCATCATCCTGGCCGGGGTCACGATTGGAGCCGGCGCCATCATCGCGGCTGGGGCGGTTGTGACCAGGTCCGTGCCGCCCAATGCCATCATGGCCGGAGTTCCCGCCACGATGCGCAAGTTTCGTTCTCAGCATCCGTCCTGATCGATTGGACGCTGCATCCATTCAGTGCGCCCGTTCAGTGCGCAGGATGATGATGCGCATGCCCATGATGGTGAGCATCCACAGCCGCCATCTCTTCGGCGGAAACCACGCAGCCCTCGCGCGCCTCGCAGCCTTCATGCTCGAACTGGATGGTGGTGTGGGCGATATGAAATTCGTGGCGCGCCCGCTCCTTCAGCTTCAGCAGAATGCACTGGCTCTCCGACGGCGGAATATCGTCGATGCGCACATGGCAGGCCAGCGCGCGCGACTGCGAGCCAAGCGACCAGACGTGCAGGTCATGCACATCAAGCACGCCTTCCACGCTTTGCAGGCTGTTGCGAATCTCCGCCACAGCCAGTCCTCGCGGCGTGCCTTCCAGCAGAATGTTCAGCGTCTCCCGCACGATCCCGATCGAACTCCACAGAATCAGTCCGGCAATCACCAGCGAAAGCGCCGGATCAATCCAGTTTCGCCCAGTCAGTTGAATGGCAAATCCCCCGACGATCACCGCTGCCGTGGATAACGTATCGCCCGCCATGTGAAGGAAGGAGCTGCGCAGATTCACATCCCGCGCCACGCCCCACAGCAGCACCGCGATGACCCCATTCATCACCACCCCGATCGCGGCCACCTCCATCATCAGCCGCGGCTGCACCACAACCGGCGCGCTGATGCGGCGAATCGCCTCCACGCCGATCCAAAGCGAAAGAAAGAGCAGCGTCGAGGCATTCAGAAATGCCGCCAGCACGCCGGCGCGCTGATAGCCAAAGGTCTTCAGGTCGTTGGCCGGGCGCTGCTGGAAATACACTGCGACAAACGATAAAGCAAGCGCCAGAAAATCCGATGCGTTATGACCGGCCTCCGAGACAAGCGCCAGCGAATGCGCGCGCCAGCCGGCATAGAGCGTGATGCCGACATACGCCAGCGTGGCTGCCATGGAGAGCCAGAGAACGCGGCTCGTGCGCTTCGAAGGTGCTGCGTGCACATGCATACTCTGCCTTAGTGTATGAGGACAGGTTGAAAAGCGCCAAAAGGCATTGCAGCAAGTGGGAGCCGAATCAACCCGCCGCCTGCGTGGACCGCCTTATGCGCGCATGGGAACGCAGAAAGTCGCCTTCGTGCCGGGTCTCGCGCCGCGCAGCAGCGCTGCGCAGACCGATCCAGGTCTCCGCAACGACGATGCTGTTCTCCGGGCTTCCCGGCTGGTAGCGCACCGAGCACGGCAGTCCCACCTGAATCAGCCCCGGCTGCAGCGCTTCGCTCAAAGTCGAGACGTCCTGCGCACATTCGTAGGTCACTCCGGCAATCTCGTACTGATAGAGCAGCATCAGGCGTGCCGCATGCGTCTCATCCAATGCTGCGGACGCATCCGTTCCCGGCACTTCCATCGCGTCCACCAGCATGCCATCCACCAGGCGGCCATAGCTGACCAGCCGCAGGCGACGCTCGCGCTCCAGTTCTTCAGCCGTCGGCCTGCGATGGCCCAGCAACCAGACCAGAGTCGCGACACAACCCATCAGCGCCAGCGTCAGCGCCGTCCACTGCCATATTTGTGGGTTGATGTGCATTGCGCCCCGAGGTCCCCAGCTCGCTCTAGGCTGAGCATAACGCAACTGCGGACGACCAGAATCTGGCTTGCGCGTGAATTTTCACGCAAAGGGAATCCGGAACCGAAACGGGCAACAGCAGAGCCTCTTCGGTTCACAGATTCGCATGGCAGTGGTTTTACCCTGCAACGGCCGCGGCGCGGAGTCGGGCGACCGCTCAGGGTTGGCTTTTCTGCCGCACGGCTTCAAACTCATCGCCATGATTCCACTCGATGGGAGCGGAGCGGTTCAACGCCTGCCAGCCCAGCGCCATGCCAAAACGCACCAGCTTCGCGTTGCCCTCAAAGTTCCACTCCTCGTGGAAGTTGTCGCTGAAGTTGTGATAATCGTGCTCCTCGAACTGCTGAAACTTCTCCACGCCCCAGGCGCGATCGTGCCCGGCATAGATCGTGCCCGCGTCGATGGAAAATGCCGGAATGCCTACGCGCGAAAGCGAGAAATGATCGGAGCGATAGTAGCTGCCAGCCTCCGGGCGCGGATCCGGCACGATGGCCAGATCGAACTGCCTGGCCACCTCTTCGACCGTCGGATAAAAATTCGTCCGCTGCGCCCCATTCACATCCACCTCCAGCGGCACGCCAAGCGGCAGGATCATGTCGTAGTTGATGTCCAGCGTAATCTCGCCGACCGGAATGGGCGGATGCTCGCCCAGATACTGCGAGCCAAGCAGTCCCTGTTCTTCGGCAGTCACGGCGGAAAAAAGAATCGAATGCGGCAGCCGGATGCCGCTCGACGACCAGGCGTGCGCCATCTCCAGCAGCATGCCCACGCCCGTTCCGTTGTCCGCTGCGCCGTTATAGATGTTGTCACCCGCCATGCCCGGCACAAAGCCGAGATGGTCGTAGTGCGCCGTGTAGAGCACCGCCTGATCCGGAGCCGTAGACGCGCCGGGCAGCAGGGCGACAACGTTGGGCGACTCGAATCGGCGCACCGTGCTCGTCACCTGGCCGCGCATGCGGACCGCAAGCGGCACGGCATGGAAGCCGCGCTGGCCCGCGGCGGCAAACTGCTGATCGAAATTCACTCCGGCAGCGGCAAAGAGCCTGCGCGCAACGTCGAGTTGAATCCAGCTTGCCGCTTTCAGATGCGGAGCCGGATCGTCGGCCAGCGAAGTCTGCTCACTGGTGTTGGAGTTTTTCACCACGTCCCAGCCATAGCTGGCCAGATCCGTACGATGAATGATCAGCGCGCCCACCGCACCCATGCGCGCCGCCTGCTCGAACTTGTAGGTCCAGCGCCCGTAGTAGGTCATCGCCTTGCCGCCGAAAAACTTCGGATCGTTCGACGGCGGATCGCCCACGATGCAGACGATCACCTTGCCCTTCACATCCACGCCCTTGTAATCGTCCCAGCCAAACTCCGGCGCCGTCACCCCATAGCCGACAAAGACCAGCGGCGCGTCGATCGTCACCTCCGGCGTCAGGGTGCGGTTGGTCACCGTGTAATCGTCGCCCAGACGCAACGGAATGACCGCGCCATGCACCGGCACAAACTCCATCGAAGTCTTCGTCGGCTGCACCGTCATGCCCACAAAGCGAACCTGCTGGAAGTAGCTTCCGTTGTCGCCTGCCGGTTTCAGTCCGTCCAGAGCAAATTGCGTGGCCACATACTTGGCGGCCAGTTCGCCGCCGCGCAGACCCGGATAACGCCCCTCGAAAAGATCGTCGGAGATGAACTTCACATGAGCGCGAATGCGCGTCGCGCTCACGCTTTGTTCGGCGGCATTCAGCGCGGAGCTTGCGGATGTTTGTGCACGCGCGCCCACGCTCAGCAGGAGAGCGCAAAGCGCTGCGGAACATCGGACGATCGCTCGCGCTCGCGTCCGGGATGTAAACTGCGTCCAGAATTCAAACTGCAAACGGGATGCAAACTTTCTTTGCATGGCGACTCTCCAGAGGCGTATTCTCGGCTGCAAGCCCAGATTCACGGTTCGGTTTCATTCAAACTGCCACTATCATCCTCGAAGACCTCAGGAGCTGTCGATGGCGCGCTGGCAATTCTCTCTTTCTGCTCTTTTTCTTGCTTTGCTTTCTCTCGGAGTGCAGGCGGCGTCTGCGGCGGAGACAAGAGCCGACGTCAAGCAATCCCCCGCCTGGCAGCCGACGCCCGGCACCATCACACTTCCCCTGTGGCCAGGAGCCGCTCCCGACGGCACGACGACCTCAGGCCAGCCCCGCACGGCTGCCCACGGCGCGGAGGTCAATACAACGCGTCCCGGCGACCAGCTCATCGCCGGCAAACCGGTCATCCGCCTGGGCAACGTCTCCCATCCAACGTTGACCCTCTACGCGGCAAAGACCAACAACACGGGCGCCGCGGTGCTGGTCTTTCCCGGCGGCGCCTACCGGATTCTGGCCATCGATCTCGAAGGCTCCGAGGTTTGCACCTGGCTGAACTCGATCGGTGTCAACTGCATTCTGGTGAAGTATCGCGTCCCCGACTCCGGTCCCTATCCCAACTCCGCCGCGGCGCTTCAGGATGCCCAGCGTGCCATGGGGCTGGTGCGGGCACACGCCGTGGAGTGGAAGATCGATCCGAACCGTGTCGGCGTGCTTGGGTTTTCCGCCGGAGGCCATCTGGCCGCGGCCATCAGCACGCACCACACCACCCGCGCCTATCCGTTCGTGGATGCAGCCGACAAGCTCAGTTGTCGGCCAAACTTCGCCGTCATTCTCTATCCCGGTTACCTGGCCATCGCCGAGAGCCACTTCTCCTTCAATCCGAATCTGCCGGTCAACTCCCGCACACCGCCCACCTTTCTGCTGCAAACAGAAGACGATCACGTGGCGCACGTGGAAAGCTCCATCGCCTACTTCATGGCGCTGAAAAATGCCGACGTTCCAGCCGAGTTGCACATCTATACCGAGGGCGTCCACGGCTACGGGCTGCGCCGCACCAGCCTGCCCGTCACACGCTGGCCGTCCAGCGTTGCCCTCTGGCTCCACACGATCGGCATTCTCCCTCCCTCGCAGCAGGGCGCGAAGTAGCTCAATCCTTTCCAGTTACGCCCGCCCTGAAGTTTCCGGATTTTTATCCGATGATACAGAAGCAGGCAAGCGCAGTCGGAGAACTGTCGTCTGCGAGGTGCAGCCCGCGCTGCGCATGAGTCAACTCCGGAGATCCGATGTCCGACGCAGTTCACAAGCTCTCCTTCGAGCCATTCGGTGAAGCGGAATCTGCCCCTGTACCGACCGGACGGGAGTATCCAGTAGACCAGCCAGATACGCCATGGCTGGAATCCCTGCACCGGCTGGAAATTCTGGACACCGAGCCGGAGGAACGACTCGATGCCATCGTCAGAATGGCCGCCGCGCAGATGCACGCCGACCTCGCCTCCATCGATTTCGTCGATATCCACCGCGTCTGGTCCAAATCGATCTGGAACTCCCGCCTCTTCCATCCCCAGCTTCGCCAATTTCCGCGCGAAAACTCCTTTGCCGAGCAGATCGTGCAGACCGGTGCCATGCTGCTGGTGCCGGATATGCAGGCCGACCATCGCCCGCATGGCTTCTATCGCCCGGATGCCGTTCTTCAGATGCGCTTTTTCGCGGGCGTCCCCATCCAATGCTCGAACGGGATCACCCTGGGCGCGCTCTGTCTGGCCGGCGCCGAGCCGCGTGCCGCGCTGACGCAGGAAGAGATTCTTGCGCTGGAAAATCTGGCCAGCCTGATTACTGACCAGCTTGAGCTGCGCTCCCTGCGCGCGGTCACACAAAACCCGATCACGCAAAATCAAGCCACCGAAGCACGCTCCCCGGACGTTCAGCGCACGACAACGGCTCTGGCCGCCAGCGAAGTCTGGCCCACCCCCGAAGAGCTTCAATTCGCTCTCGACCGCGAACAGTTTGTCCTCTTCTATCAGCCCGAGGTGGAGATCGCCACCGGACGCATCGTCGGACTGGAGGCGCTGATTCGCTGGAAACATCCTCGCCGCGGTCTGCTGGCGCCGCAAAATTTCATCCCCCATGCCGAAGAGAACGGCATGATCCTGCCCATCGGCGACTGGGGTCTTGCGCATGCCTGCCGCCAGTTGCAGACATGGAAAAAAGATCGACCCTGGCTCGAATCCCTGCGCGTCTGCGTCAATCTTTCCGCGCGACAGTTCACCCGCCACGGCCTCGCCGACCAGATCGAGTCCCTGCTCAGCAGCACTGGGCTGCGCGCTCATCACCTGGGTCTGGAGATGACCGAATCCACGCTGATCCCTTCCATTGGAACCACCGTCTCCGTCTTGAACAGCCTGCAACGGCTCGGCGTCTCCCTTCATATGGACGACTTTGGAACCGGTTACAGCTCACTCAGCCATCTGCACCGTTTCCCCTTCGATGTGCTCAAGGTCGATCGCTCCTTCGTCAAGCGCATGACGATGGGCACACAGCCGCTGCAAATTGTGAAAACGATTTTAGAGCTGGCGCGCGTGCTCGGCATGGATGTTGTCGCCGAAGGCATCGAAACCGAAGAACAGCGCGCACTGCTGCACAAACTCGGCTGCCGCTTCGGCCAGGGTTACCTCTTCTCGCCGCCTTTGCCCGCCGATGCGTTGGAACAATTGCTGGAGTCCCCCGAAACGCGCATCGGATTTACGACGAAAGATGTCTCCCCGCTCTCCATCTCCTGACTCAATCTCCAGATTTCATCTCCTGATGTGTCATTCCGTTCTGGGCTGCATCCAGCCCTCTGACCAAAACGGAATCCGCGCCGACACACACTGCGACAATCCCCTCAAGCCCCGCGCCGCGAAAGCGTACTCTGCTTCGTATGGCGAGCGTGAATCCATCCGGTCGGTCACTTGCGGAAAGAGTTCCGCAAGTCGCAAACTTCGCTGCGCTTCTGGAAGCGGTTGCCTTGTCGCCCGCCGCATACGATGTTGCCGCTGCAAACAATGCGGATCGCCGCAAATCCAACGCGGCCGTCTCCAGCCAGAGGCCGCGCACGACATCTGTCCCCACCGGAGTCAGCCCGAGTTCTGTGAACGCAATGGTTTCCCCGCAGCCTTCGCCGAAGAAAAAGACTCCATCCCAAGGCGCTCTTTCCGAACGAAAACCGCCCAAATCGCTGCGCATGCGCTCTGAAGAGGCTGCGCCCAAATCACACGTCGCTGCTTTACCGGTCGCCGCTCCGCCGGTTGCAGCGCCCCCCGTCCGGCTACGCGCCGTGCGCACTGCGACTGCCGCGCCGCAGCCTGCGGCGTCAGCCAACCCGCCTGCGTATAATCGCGCTCCCCGTCCAAAGTTCGTCGCAACAAAGCCGCAGGCTCCGGTCGCGGAGGAGTCGCTGTTTACAGCCCTGGACGAGCAATTGCTGGCAAGCGACACGGTAGCGATCCGTTCCACCGCGTCGGCTACGAACACTCCCAATTCTGCGTCCGCCGCCGACTCTGCTCCGGCTCAGGAACACCAGACAGAAACTCGTCCATCCCGGAGCGCCCATGCGGATGAGTCCTGGGAGCGCTGGCCCGGTCCGAAGCGGAAGTGCGTAACGGTTTCTGTGCGGCTCAGTCCGGCGGATGCGAAGATGTTGCGTCGGCGGGCAAGCGAATCGCAGCTTTCCGTCTCGGATTACATGCGCTCCTGCGTTTTGGAGGCCGATCAGCTTCGCGCTCAGGTGAAGCAGGCTCTGGCGGAGATGAAGATGCGCGCGCCGGAGTCCCAACCCGCCTCAAACCACGAAGAATCGGATGGGCAGGAGGCAGAATTCCCTTCTGCCCGCAGGGAATCCCGCGTAAGAAGCTGGTTGGCTGCGCTGCGTACGCCTATGGCACCGGCGCAGGCGACTCAGAATCGGTAAAAGACGCCGAACATCGGCTCGTAGGTCGTGCCCTCCACCTTGGTCGAGCTGAGCGCAGTGGTCAGAGCAGGCGATGGATGCATGTTGCCGCGATATTGGAGGCGAAGGCCAAGGTGTTTGCTGAGCGCCCAGTCGGCTCCAATGCCATAGACGAAGACCGGCGACGAAGCGCTGGAAGTCGGTGCGGGCGCGCTTTGAAACGCTGGACTGGCCGCCAGCGAATAGGAGTAGACCGTGCCTTTCGAAGGCTGGTTGAAGATGATGCCGCCACCGGCTAGGGCAAAGGCGCTGATCTTCTTCACTTTGAAGGTCACCACCCAATCCCCGGTAATCTCGTGGGCTACGGCCGAGACACTGGCTGCGTACGGCGCAAGCGGACAGCTTGCCCCGGCGCACGCAACCGGATAGCTATACTCCTGGTTCGCCGGGTTGAACGAGTACGTGCCTTCAAAGCCAATCAGCGAACGTACGATGTGGCGAAACTCCAGCATGCCGCCAATGGAGTTGGCAGGAATCTGCGTGAGTCCGGTGCCTGTGTTTGTGGTCGTGTTCAGCGAGCCATAGACGCTCAGCGCGGCATCGGTCTCTGCGGCGCGCGCCGCGGGCAGAGCCGTTGCAAGGCACAAAGCTGCAACAAGTATTTTTCCGGACAACTTCCGAGGCATCAACATCCAGGTTTTCTCCATCGTTCCTTATTGTACTTGGGCGCGCAGAGGCGGTACGGGACAATGCAACGTGTCCCTTCTGAAATCCAATCCGGCCTCGCGCGTTCAGAAGCGGAAGTATGCGCCGATCATCGGTTCGGCGGTTTGCGTGAAGGCATTCGAGGACTGGATGACGTTGGTCAGCGCGGCTGCTTTGGAGAGATTGCCCCGATACTGGAAGCGCAGCCCGAGATGCGGCAACAGGCCCCAGTCAACTCCCGCGCCGTAGACGAAGACCGGCTTGAAGGAGTTGGAGGTCATAAAGGGTGCCTGCGTGGGAATGCCGGGACCGAAAAACGGTCCGGTGTACGCCGTACCGCCGGTGGGTACATCGACGAGCAGGCCGACTCCGACAAGCGCAAAGGGACGCACATTCAGTGCGTGAAAAGAGACGACCCAGTCGCCGGTGAACTCCTGCGCATTCGCGGAGGCCGTCGCGCTGAAGTTGCAGCCGGGGCCAGAGAGCGAGTTGCAGGCATAGATGTCGGTGTAGTTCTGGTTGGCACGGTTGAACGAGTACGTCGCTTCATACCCCAGCCAGGGATGAACAAGGTGGCGCAACTCGATCATGGCTCCGGCGGCGTTGGCCTGCCGCTGAACTACGTTGTTGCCAGTCGTACTGCCGCTGAAGGCGCCATAAAGACTGAGAGCCGCGTCGGTCTGCGATGCGGAGGCGGGCGTGGCTGCGTGAAGCATAGCCAGCAAAGCAGCGGTGAGGAAGAAAGCAGAAAGACGGGATTGTCTGAGCCGTCTCTTCAGCATGGGATGCCTCCGGTTGGGAAATAGTGGCGCTGCTGTCTGGAGGTTGGATGGTTTGCCGATGGGGATGGTTGGATTTCGGGTTAGAATCGCAGGCAGTTGCAAGTGAATGACTCAGGAGGGGAAGATGCGCTGGCGCGAGTTCTGGAGGGAGTATCAGGGGCTGGTGTTTCCGCTGAATGCCATTGTGATTGACTTGAACTGCCTGCGCTTCCTGGCACGGCTGGGAGATTGGAGGATGCTCCAGATTGTCTCTGCGAAGGATGCGGCGGTGGTATGTCTGGCACTGGTTCTCATCCCGCTGCGCTGGAGACATATCTGGGCTGCTCCGGAGCCGTACGCTGTGGGCGAAGATCTGGGTGCGGAGGGACTGGCGCTGGGAGGATATGCTTTGCCGCGACAGTGCTCGAACAGCGAAATAGGTTTGTGGAATCGCCTGCCGAGAAGCGTGGTCCTTGTGACGATCCTGAGCATGATTCTGGATAGTTCGCTGATGTTGATGTTGCAGAAGTCGTGAGCGAGGTCGGCCTCAATTCACGATCAGCGTCACGTCGAAGGTGTGGGAGATGCCCATCGTCGTTGCAGTCACCTGCACGCTGTACGTGCCCTGCGCAGCGTTGCCGGCGCTTCTGAGTTGGCTTGACGAGCCGCTGGCTCCGGCGCAGCCCGCCAGGCTCAGCGTCACTCCCGCGAAGCAGACCACCAGCAGCGCGGCCAGCATGCGCAGGCGTCTGCGACCGGGCCACCAGGGCAGCAGCAGCGCAACCAGCGCCAACCCGCCACGGAACAGACTTGCACTGCCTGGCAGACTCGAACTGCCCGGCAGGAGTGAACTGCCAGACGGGCCTGCGGCGGCCTGCTGGTTGCCGTCGGCCCGTGCGCCAGTTCGCGCGCCGGGCGTTCCGGCCACCGGTGCGGCCGTCGAGATGGCCAGCGCAAACTGCGCCTGCGTTCCAACGGGCAGCGCCGTCGGTGCCGAGGGGTTGAAGAGGCAAAGCGTGCCCGCCGGCGCATTGGGGCAGGTCAGCGTAAAGCTGCCAGAGGTTGCGCCCAGCGCCTGGAGCGTCAGGGTAAAGTTGGCCGTCTGCCCTTGCACCACGCTGGCCGTCGTCGTCTGGCCAGTGAGCGTGAAGTCGAATCCGGTGCCGGTCAGCGTCAGGTTCAGCGGGCCGCCGCCGTTGGAGCTGGTCAACATCAGCGAGCCGTTCAGCACGCCAGAGGCTGTGGGCGTAAAGCCCACCTGCACGGCACAGGTGGCTCCGGCGGCCAGCGTGATCGGTGCCGTCGGGCTGCCGCAGTCGCCGGATGCGAGGAAGTATCCAAGCGCTTGGGCCGACTGCGGCAGCGTCGGATAGACGCCGGTCAACGCGCCGGAGGTTCCGGCGTTCGAGACGGTCACGGTCTGCGTCTGTGCCGCCAGTCCAACCGATGTGACCGGAAAGCTGACCACAAGCTGCGGAGAAGCGGCCAGCGTCGGCGGCACATTCACCGTGCCGCTGAGGGCAACCGTGGTCGGCGCTGTGCCCAGTGCGGATTCAGCCGGTGCGCTGATGGCCAGCGCACCGGTCAGCGTCTGCCCGCTGCTGCCGACAGTGGGTGCAAAGGCGACCGCGACCGTGCAGCCTGCTCCCGAAGCCAGCGCGGCGGTGCAGGTAGTGGTGGCGATGCGAAACGCGCCGCTGGTGCTCAACGACAGATCGCTGATCGCCGATTGGCCCGTATTGGTGACCGTCGCCGTCTGCGCTGCGCTCGTCTGTTGCAGCAGCGTGGCCGGGAAGGTGAGTGTGGCGGGCGTCACGGCAAGCTGCGCCGGCGCCAGGCCGGTTCCCGTCAGCAGCGCCACTCCCTGGGCCACGCCCGCGGTCGTCGTCGAGGCGGTCAACTCCCCCTGCCGTCCACCCACGACCGCGGGCTTGAAGACAAGCTGGACCGTGCACGAGCCTTGTGCGATGAGCTGGCTGGGGCAACTGGTGCTGGCCAGCGCAAAGTCACCGCTAGCCGCCAGCGTCAGTCCGTTCACCGGGCTGGCTCCGGGATTGGCAACCACGATGGTCTGGCTGGCGCTGGTCGCTCCCACCGTCGTCGAGGGAAAGTTCAGCGGATTCGGCGTCAGCTTGATTGAGCCGCCGGGCAATCCGCTGCCGGTGAGCATGATCGCTAGCGTGCCGACGCCCAAAGTAGAGCTTGCGACCGTCAGCGTGCCCGTCAGCGAGCCGGTCGAGATCGGCGAGAAGTAGACCTGAGCGGTGCAACTGGCTCCGGCCGCAAGCTGCAAAGCGCAGGTGCCGGTCTGCACGCTGAAGGGCGGCGCTGCCGAGAGCGTGAGTCCGGTCACCGGCGCGGTGCCGGAGTTGCTGAGCACCAGGGGCAGTGGATTCGAAGTGGATCCCACGCCCACGGAGGGGAAAGCCAGTGCGCCGGTGTTGGCGGCCAGCGAAGCGGCGGCCAGCGCCGTGCCGCTCAGCGCCACGGTAACTGGAATCCCGTTCTGCGTTGCGGTCAGGCTCAGCGTTCCCTGGCGGCTGCCGGGCTGCGTCGGCGTAAACAGCGCATACAGCGTGCAGTTATCCCCGGCGGCGATCTGGCTGCCGCAGGTGCTGGTACTCAGAGAAAAATCTCCCGTCGCGGTCACAGGCTGAAGATTCAGCGCCGTCGGGCCAGTGTTGAAGACGGTCACCGGCTGCGCCAGCGACGACTGCCCAATCGTCTGCGTCCCAAAGGCGAGGAAGCTCGGACTGACCTCCAGCGCGCCCGGTGCCAGTCCATTGCCGGTGAGCGTGGCCTGGATCGGCGCAACGCCGATGCTCGTCGAGGTGACGGAGAGCGATCCGGTCGAGTTGCCTGCGGTCGTGGGAGCATAAGCGACGGTGACCGTGCACAGCGAGAGCGGGGCCAGCGACGATCCGCAGCCGTTGCCCGCCAGCGTGAACGGACCCGTTGCCGCAACGTTCAGCCCGTTCAGCGGCGCGGCTCCCG
>JAJZHE010000051.1 GCA_021804655.1 Acidobacteriota bacterium | reverse complement strand
CGGACGCCCGGCGCGGGCATGATCGGCCTCACGCTGAATGAGTTGGAGAAAGCTTGTTGCCATGGAGTGCGGCGCCACCAGCAGAGGCGCGTAATCGGGAATTTCAGCGTGCGCGGTGAGGTAGTTGAAGACCAGATGCGCGCGCTCGGTGAGCGCAGGGTCCGCAGTGAGCAGGCTCAGATCGGTGTAGAAACGCGCCGTCACCGGGTTGTAATTGCCGGTGCCCAGGTGGCAGTAGCGACGCGTGACGCCATCTTCGTCGCGACGGACGAGCATGGCCAGCTTGCAGTGGGTCTTGAGGCCGACGATCCCGTAAAAGACCTGAACGCCAGCCTCTTCCATGCTGCGCGCCCAGTGGATGTTGGAGGCTTCATCGAAGCGGGCCATCAACTCGACGACGACGGTGACTTCTTTCTGTGCGGCGGCTTCGGTGAGCGCCTGGAACATGGGCGAATCGGTGCTGGTGCGATAAAGCGTCTGCTTGATGGCGACGACGCGTGGATCCTGTGCGCCACGTCGGATGAAGTCAACGACCGGATCGTAGGCGTCGTAGGGATGGTGAAGCAGAGTGTCGCGCTGGCGCAGGCTGGCGAAGAGATCGTCCTCGGAGCGCGCAATGGGCAATGCGCGGGGCGTGAAGGGCGGGAATTTGAGCTCCGGACGATCGATCGCCTCGTTCAGATACATGGCCCGAGCCAGGTTGACCGGTCCTTCGCAAAAGAAAACCTGATCCGGTTCCAGCTCAAAGTTGACGCGCAGCCGATCAAGAATCTCGGGGTGAGCGTCGGAGACAATTTCCAGCCGTACGGCGTCGCCTTTGCGGCGATTGTGCAGCTCACTGCGGACGGACTCCAGCAGCGAACGCGTCTCTTCTTCCTCAAAGTAGAGGTTGGAGTTGCGCGTGACGCGAAAGGCAGCAGCGGCCTGCACTTCGTAGCCACGATACATGGGGCCGAGGTTGCGGGCGATCAGATCCTGCATGAGCAGAAAATCGCAGCCTGCGGCTCGGTCCGGCAGGCGAATGAAGCGCGGCAAGACGCGCGGAACCGTGAGCACGCCCAGCACCGGGGGTCCTCCGCGACGGCGCTTGGGTCGCAGCAGAACGGCCAGGCAAAGCGCGCGGTTGAGGACACGCGGAAACGGGTGAGCCGGGTCAATGGTAATCGGCGTGAGCAGCGGATCGACCTCAGCCTGGAAGTAGGACTGGAGATGCTTGCGCTGAGCTGCGGTCAGGCGATTCCAGGGCAGCAGGCGAATCTTTTCGCGCTCCAGCTCCGGCAGCAGGACACGGTTCCAGCAGTCGTACTGATCGGCGACGAAGCGGTGAATCTCGTCGTTGAGGATGCGCAGAGCCTGCGCCGGAAGCAATCCGTCGTAATCCTGCTCGGTCGGGCCATCCTCGTTGCGTTGCAGCAGCCCGGCAAGGCGAATCTCAATGTACTCATCGAGATTGCTGGCTGTAATGGCCAGAAATTTGACGCGCTCCAGCAACGGGTTGGACGGATCGCTGGCTTCCTCCAGAACGCGCCGGTTGAACTGCATCCAGGAGTGATCCCGAGCGATAAAAAGCGGCTCTTCGGCGTCATGCTGCGCAGAGACAGGCCGGGACGCGGAAGGCCGCGCAGGGTTCTGCGGCCTTTCAGCAGTGGAATTCGACTTCCCACCACGGCGCGAGGGAGCTGGACGCTCCGAGGTTGCCTTCGATGATCGTGCAGCCATGCGGCCGATTCCTTTTGCACTGCGCGCCGCCGGGCATTGAGCCGCAAGCCACGGAAGCGCCGACAGAGTCTCTGTTTCAGAACCTTATCGCAGGACAAGAGTTGCTCGTGTGAACGCAGGAAGAAAAATGCCCGGGATGAAACCGGAAGGATACGGTCGCGGTGGGACAGCGACCACCTTCAGAACGGGAAAGCGAGTTGACGCTTATCCCCGGCGAGATGGACGATACAGGAGGGAGCCAATCATGCCGAAGATGGAAGAGTCGCGAAGCGGCAGCGATCTGCTGCAGCAGGTGGCGGGCGAGTTGTATCACCTGGGAGTCATGCTGCTGGGGGAGAGCGAGGCGACCGTGGTTCTGGTGGAGCGCGCGATTGCGACGGCAGAGATTCCCGCATCTGCGGACTCCGCCAGCGCACGCCACAGCGCGCGCGTGGCGATGGCGGCGGCGGCGATCGAGACGTTGAGCCAGCAAGCGACCGCTCAGGGACGACCGGCGCTGGCGGCTCCGGACGGCGCGTATGGTCCGCCGAACTGCATTGGCGATGACGACCTGGATGCCGCTGGGGTTTCCGCGCATGAACTGGAAGAGCTGATCAGCGGACCTGGACGGGTGCGCATGCGAGCCTGGCTGGAGGGGTTGCCGGTGGCGGAGCGAACCGTTTTTGTGCTGCGCACGGTCGGCGGACTGACGACGCCGGAGGTGGCCGGATTGCTGGCCCTGCACGGGGGCAACGCGGCTCAGGGCTGGATGACCGACGCGGTTCGGAGCGTTTTTCGCCAGGCGTTGTGTGCGCTGGCCTCACAACTGCTTCAGAACTCCAACAACCGCTGACCGCGGACGCGGACCGCATAAAAAACCAGGTGGGCGCGCCGCAGGGCTGTTCCCTGTTTGCAGCCCGCAACTGCGATGTTTCCGAAACTTCCACCGGATTTGCGCATCCATAGATTGCAGGAACCGTTTCAGTCATTTGATCGAGTTATAAACAGGGGATGGATATTTTCCTGATGTTGCAGACAAAAGAATGGAAAACAGCGTTGGCGGCGTGCCTGCTGACGGCGGGTAGTGTGGCTCTGGCGGCGCAGTCCTCGCAGCCGAGCCAGCCTCTCATCGGCCCGCCAACCGCGCAGGACTTTCACGGCGCCGTGCCCGCAGGGACGGCTCAGCCGGGATCGGTGGCGCTGACGCTGGAGGACGCCATCACGCGCGGACTGCGGCAGAATTTGGGCCTGATGCTGAGCCAGGCGCAGTCGGCGACGGTGCACGGACAGCAGTTGCAGCAGTTGCAGGACCTGTTGCCCAAAGTGGATGCCAATCTGAGCGAAAACCTGATGCAGACCGATCTGGCCGCCGAAGGATTGCGCGTGCCCGGGTTTCCGACAATTATCGGTCCATTTGGATATACCGACGTGCGGGCGAACCTGAACTGGACGGCGCTGAGCCTCACTTCGCTGCACAGCTATCTGGCTGCGAAGCACGACTTTCGCGCCTCGCAACTGACCGCCGCCGACGCCCGGCAGATGGTGATTCTGACGGTGGGCAACGCGTATCTGGTGGTGGTGGCCGACCAGGCGGAAGTGGATGCGGTGAAGTCGCAGGTGGCAACCTCAAAAATTTCACTCGACCAGGCGACGGCCAGCCACGATGCGGGCACGGCGCCGAAGCTGGATGTGCTGCGCGCGCAGGTGGATTATCAGAGCCAGCAGCAGCAGTTGATTGTGGCGCAGAACCAGTTGGCCAAGGACAAGCTGGCGCTGGCGCGGGTGATCGGATTGCCGATGGCGCAGCAGTTCACGGTGGCGGATGCGATTCCGTACGCAGCCTTTGACCAGCCCGATGTACAGGTCGAGATTCAAAAGGCTCTGGCCGCGCGCAAGGATCGTCAGGCTTCTGCGGAGACGACCGCGGAGATGACCGAACAGCGCAAGGCGGCAAGCGCGGATCGACTGCCGACAGTGAAGGTGAGTGCCGACTACGGCGATATTGGTGTGAATCTGAACCACTCGCACGGCACCGGCGACGCCAGTGGAACGCTGACGATTCCCATCTTCAAGGAAGCTCAGTTTCGCGGCGAAGCGGCGATTGCGCAATCTCAACTGGACCAGCAAAAGGCGAAGCAAAGCGACCTGGATGCGCAGATCGAAGCCGATATTCGCGATGCGCTGTTGGATATCGACTCGACGGAAAAGCAGGTTGCCGTGGCGAAATCGAATATGGAGCTTGCCAAGGAAGAGTTGTCGGATGCGCAGCAGCGTTATGCGGCGGGCGTGAATGACAACCTGGCGGTGACACAGGCGCAGCAATCCGTGGCGCAGGCCGACGGCAGCTATATCAACAGCCTTTACCAGCACAACGTGGCGAAGCTGAATCTCGCGCGTTCCATGGGGATGGCGCAGAACTACAAAGAATATCTTGGAGGAAAGTGAACGTGGCGGACGCGACGACAACAACCGGGGCGAGCGAGAACGCGCAGAATGGCGCGACAGGCCGCAAGCGGATGATCGCGGCGATTGTGCTGGCGATTCTGGTGGTGGGCGGAGGATTCTTCTACTGGCGTTCAACGCTGGTGGAGGATACCGACGACGCACAGATCAACGGACACCTGATGCAGATCAGCTCGCGCATCCCCGGGCAGGTGATTCATGTGAACGTGGGTGAAAACGAGTATGTGGACAAAGGAACGGTCATTGCCGAACTTGATCCGCGCGACTACCAGGTGGCGGTGGACAATGCCGCGGCGGCACTGGCCAGTGCGGAGGCGGCAGCGCAGGCAGCCAAGGTGAATGTTCCGATCACGACGGTGAACACGGGCAGCAATCTGCGTTCTGCCGGAGCCGATCTGAGCGGCGCCTCGGCAACAGTGCAGCAAGCGGAGCAGCAATTTGCTGCTGCGCAGGCAAGCGTGGCCGAGGCGCGGGCGAATAACTTCAAGGCGCAGTCGGACCTGGAGCGCTACCGTTCGCTGGTGGCCAAGGATGTGATCAGCAAGCAACAGTTCGACGCAGCGGTCTCCGCTGCGGACGCAAGCAAAGCTGCTTTGGCCAATGCACTGGCCAGCGAGCAGGCGGCACAGTCGGCTGTGAAGATTGCGCACGACCGTGAAACGCAGTCGCAGGCAATGTTGCATTATGCCGAGACTGGCCCGCAGCAGGTGGAAGCGCAAAACGCACGCGCCCGGCAGGCAGAGGCGCAGGTAAAGGCAGCCGAGGCTCAACTGGAGCAGGCCAAACTGAACCTGAGCTACACGAAGATCGTTGCTCCGGCGAATGGAATCATCACGCGCAAGAGCCTGGAGATCGATCAGAACGTCTCTGCCGGACAGAATCTGCTGACCCTGGTTTCGCTGGACGATCTGTGGGTGACGGCCAACTTCAAGGAGACGCAGTTGCGTCATATTCGCGCCGGGCAGAAGGTGGATATCGACGTGGATGCGACGGGCAAAACGTACTCCGGACGCGTGACGCAGGTGGGCGGTGCGACCGGTTCCGTGCTCTCGCTGTTTCCACCTGAAAACGCGACAGGCAACTATGTCAAAGTGGTGCAGCGCGTGCCGGTGCGCATCGACTTCACCAACCTGAAGGACGAAGATGGACACCATCTGCTGCGGCCCGGCTTGAGCGTGGAGCCAAAGGTGCAGGTGCAGTAAGACCGTTGGCTCGGAAACAAATTCCTGTCCTGATTTGCCTCCCGCAGAGTGGAGGCAGATCAGGATTTTTCTTTTCCGGGCACATCCCGTCCAAAGCCGTCGCGTATGTCCTTGTGTGGCCCTGCTTGTCCACCTGATTCGCTCGTGTTTGTTCGCTCAGCGCGAGAGATCGCCTTCTGCCTCTGGTGTGTTTCTCCCCGGTGCATGCGACGCGTTGTTCCCGCACTGTTTTAGGATGGAAGCGATGCTGATCCTGACCGCCACCGAGATGAAGCACTGCGATCAGGAGTCGAGTGCGCGCTTTGGCGTGTCACAGGCAGCCCTGATGGCGGCAGCCGGCGGTGCGGTCGCGCACTTTGCCGAGCGCGCGTTTCCTGCCGCGCGGCGGATCACGGTGCTCTGCGGTCGCGGCAACAACGGCGGCGACGGCATGGTGGCAGCGCGTTTGCTGGCTGAAGCTGGCCGCGCCGTGCGTGTGCTGCTTCTGGGCAATGCCGCCGATCTGCATGCAGAATTGGCCGCACTGTGGCTGGGGCTGAGTGGTCAGGATGGGATCGAACAGCACGAGGTGACGACCGAAGCGGGGTTGGACGCATTGCAGCAGGTATTCGCCGCCGATCTCATCGTGGACGCTGTGGTTGGAACGGGATTTCGTCCGCCGCTGCGCGGGCTGGCTCAGGCGGTTGGCGATCGACTGCGAGCGGGCGGCGTTCCCGTCGTGGCCGTCGATCTGCCCTCGGGATGGGATGCGGATTCCATGCGCGCGGACGGCGCTGGCGCCTTCCCTGCCGATGCGGTGGTGACCTTTACCGCGCCCAAGTGCGCGCATGCGTTTGGGCAGTTGACGCGCCGGGGCAGCCAGCCGGTAGTGGTGGCCGCCATCGGATCGCCCGCGGCGGCCGTTGTTTCGGCTGAGAGGTTGCGCTGGGCGGGCGCAGCCAAGGCGATCACCGAAAGGCCGCGCACAGCCGACGCCAACAAAGGACGCTTTGGACATGTGCTGGTGGTGGGCGGCAGCGTGGGGAAATCCGGCGCGCCGGCGATGAGCGCGCTGGCGGCTCTGCGCACAGGCGCTGGCCTGGTGACGGCATCTGTGCCGGAAGCAATCCAGCCGCTGGTTGCGTCGATTGCGCCGGAGCTGATGACCGCGCCGTTTGAGCAGGATGCGGCGACCCTGTTGGAGCGAATCACCGTGCTTGCCGTCGGGCCTGGGTTGGGAACCGCCGATCCGGCGAAGCGAAATTTCTGGAAGTTGATGGAAGCGGCTTCGATCCCTGCGGTCGTCGATGCCGACGGGCTGAATCTGTTTGCGGCAGAGCCGGAACGTCTGCGCGAACTGGCCCACGGGCGGCGGCTGATTCTGACGCCGCATCCGGGCGAGATGGCGCGGCTGGCGCGGTGCAGTGTGGACGAGGTGCAGGCCGATCGGCTTGCCCTGGCGCGCCGGTTTGCCACCGAAAACGAAGTGACACTGGTGCTGAAAGGCTGGCGAACCCTGATCGCTCACCCGGATGGTCAGGTCGCTGTGAATACGACAGGGAACCCGGGCATGGCCAAGGCCGGCAGCGGCGATGTGTTGACCGGGATCATTGCGGCGATGGTGGCTCAGTTCCCGGAACAAAGTGAGCAGGCTGTGGAAGCAGCCGTCTGCCTGCACGGACTGGCGGGCGACATTGCCGCGCGCAGGCTGGACGAGCACACCATGCTGGCAACGGATTTGATTGGAGCGCTGAGCGAGGCGTTTCGTCTGCGGCTGACAGATGAGCATGGATTGCATTGGTTGCAGGGCGCGGAGCACCGCGGGGAGTCGAACCGTTGAAACGCATGTATGAGAGCGCCTCCGATGCGGAGACGCGCGCGATTGGCGCGGCGATTGGCGCTTTGCTGCAACCGCCGAAGATGCTGATTCTGACAGGCGATCTGGGGGCGGGCAAGACGACGCTGGTGAAGGGATTGGTCGCTGCGCTGGAAGCTGGCGACGAAGATGCGGTCACCAGTCCGACGTTTACGCTGGTGCATTCCTACGAGGGCTGGCAGGATGGCCAGCCGGTGCAGGTGATGCATTTGGACCTTTATCGGCTGGAGAGCGAGCGCCAGCTTGCCACTCTGGGCCTGACCGATCTGATGGCCGACGATGCGCTGGTGCTGATGGAGTGGGGCGAAAAATTCGCAAGCGTCGTGGAGATGGCCGATGGCGTGATTCAGATTGAGCATCTGAGTGAGGATCGGCGGCGGATTACGCTGGAAATTTCTGGACTGGAAATTCCTGGGCAGAAGATTGTCTGAGTTGGAGATTGACTGAGATGGCAGTTCGCAACGAATGCACTTCGCCAACTCGGAGATCTATGAATCCGGATGCAGCGCAGAACGCGCCGCATCCGGATTTCGCAGTTCAGAGGGCGGCGAGCGCCTGATCGAGGTCGGCGATCAGGTCGTCCTTGTCCTCAATGCCGATGGAGAGCCGGACCAAACCCTCGGTAATGCCCATTTCGAGCTTGCGCTCCGGGCTGAGCGCGGCGTGTGTCGTCGTGGAAGAGTGCGAGGCCAGCGACTCGACGCCGCCGAGCGACTCCGCATTCAGGAAAATTTTGATGGCGGCGAGGAACTTTGCCGCCGCTTCCCGGCTGCCGATATCGATGCTCATCATGGAGCCGAAGCCCTTTTGCTGACGCTTGGCCAGCTCGTGGTGCGGGTGCGACGACAGGCCAGGATAGTTGACCTGATGCACCTTGGGATGAGCGGCCAGCCAGGCGGCGACGGCGCGGCCGTTTTCCTCGTGCTGGCGGATGCGCAGCGGCAGGGTCTTGATACCGCGCAGAACGAGAAAGCACTCCAACGGTGAGAGCGTGGCGCCGACCGCCTTCTGCACCAGCAGCGTGCGCTCGGCCTGCTGTTGCGTGGTGGTGATGAGCGCGCCGCCGAGGCCGTCGGAGTGGCCGTTCAGGTACTTGGTCGTCGAGTGCATCACGATGTCGGCACCGAGTTCCAGCGGGCTTTGCAGCACTGGCGAAAGAAAGGTGTTATCGACGCTGACCTCGATGCCGTGCGTGTGGGCAATCTCCGCCACGGCGCGAATGTCGGTGACTTGCATCAATGGATTGCTGGGCGTTTCGCAGTAGACGAGTTTGGTGTTGGGCCGGATGGCTGCCCGGAGCGCGTCGAGGTCGCCGAGGTCCACGTATTGGATGGCGATGCCGTAGTGAGCGATGATCTGGTCGAAGAGTCGCGCCGTGCCGCCGTAAACATTATGCGAGCAGATCAGGTGATCTCCGGCATGCAGGTGAGCGACCAGCGCGGAGATGGCAGCCATGCCGGTGGCAAAAGCGAATCCCTTCACGCCAGCTCGCCCATTGCCTTCGAGCGCAGCCAGAGCGAGTTCCAGCCGATCGCGCGTGGGGTTGCCGGCGCGTGAGTAGTCCCAGCCCTTGTCGGTGCCGATGCCGGTCAGCTCAAAGGTGGAAGACAGATACAGCGGAACGTTGACGGCTCCTGTGAGCGGGTCAGGATGTTGACCGGCATGAACGGCCAGGGTGTCGTATTTGTATGAAGACATGGATCGACCTCGGTTGGGATGGAGACTCTATTTTGTAATAGGGTATCGCGAAGGCAAGGGTGAGTGAAAACCGAGCGCGTGCGATCGAGTCAGCCGCCGGCGATGGCGCCGAGGATCAGCAGCGGCTCGCGGCCCTGGGCGATTGCTTCCGGGATGGGTGCGTCGAGCGGCTGGTGGCTGATGTCGGCTCCGCAGGCGAAGAAACGGACGAGGGCGCGGCGCTTGCCGGTGGCGGGGTCGCGGAGTGTGTTGCACAGGGCGGGGTAGGCGGACTCGATGGCCTGGATAACGCAGGTGAGCGTGACCGGCTGCTCGACCGCCAGCGTGAGTCTGTCGCTGGTCACAATCCCGGCCAGCAGCCGGAGGACGGCGGGCAACTCGATGCAAACAGAAGCAACGGAGGCGGACTCTTCTGATCGGAGGTTTGTTGCAGAATCCGTCATGGCAGGGTCTGTACCTCGACCGAGAGCACGGATGGGAGATTTTCCGCGATGGCTTGCCAGTGGTCGCCGCCATCGGGCGAGACGTAGACCTGGCCTCCGGTGGTGCCGAAGTAGATGCCGCACTCGTCGAGGCGGTCGACGGCCATGGCGTCGCGGAGGACGTTGACATAGCAGTTTTCCTGGGGCAGGCCATGGGTGAGCGGCTCCCATTCGTGGCCACCGGTGCGGCTGCGGAAGACACGCAACTGGCCGTCGAGCGGGAAGTGCTGGGAGTCGCTTTTGATGGGCACAACGTAGACCGTCTCCGGCTGATGCGCGTGCACGTCGATGACGAAGCCGAAGTCAGTGGGCAGATTGCCGCTGACCTCGGTCCAGATCTCCCCTGCGTTGTCGCTGCGCATGACGTCCCAGTGCTTCTGCATGAAGAGCGTGTCGGGCCGCGCAGGGTGCATGGCGATGTGGTGAACGCAGTGGCCAACCTCGGCGTTGGGATCGGGAATGTACTCCGAGCGCAGGCCGCGGTTGATCGGCTTCCAGGTGAGGCCGCCGTCGTCGGTGCGAAAGGCGCCGGCGGCGGAGATGGCGATGACGATCCGCCTGGGGTCAGTTGGATGAAGCAGGATGGTGTGAAGACACATGCCACCGGCTCCGGGCTGCCAGTGGGGGCCGGTCCCGTGTTTGCGCAGGCCGGAAAGCTCATTCCAGCTTTGGCCGCCGTCGTCGGTGCGGAAGAGCGCAGCGTCTTCGGCTCCGGCGTAGACGGTGTCAGGATCGGTCAACGATGGCTCCAGATGCCAGACGCGTTTGAACTCCCAGGGGTGGGCTGTGCCGTCGTACCACTGGTGGGTTCCTGTGTCGCCGTCGTAAAGGAACTTGTTGCCGATCGCAGTCCAGGTGAGGCCGCCGTCGTCGGAGCGCTGCATGGTCTGGCCGAACCATGAGGAGGATTGCGAGGCGTAGATGCGGTTGGGATCGGCAGGCGAGCCTTTGAGGTGATAAAGCTCCCAGCCGGGGAAGTGCGGCTGAGAGATGGACCAGTCGCGGCGCGCGCCGTCCGACTTGAGAATGAACGCACCTTTGCGCGTGCCGACGAGAACACGGACCTTGCTCATGACGCCTCCGAAGCCCTGGATGAAGTTCTCCGCACTGTATCGCAGAGTTGCGCCGGATGCAACCACGAGATTTCAGGGCCGGTTCACACTACGGGAACGAATGATTGCGTCAGTTTGTGGAGGGAGGAATGTTGGTTGGGGAAGCGGTTGAGTGTTCAGTGGGAAAATAGCCGGTGCGGGTGCGAACGAAGAGCTTGCCATGACCTTTGGCCTGGGCGGTGACGGCGATGCGTCGGAAGCCAGGGACGTTGCTGGGCGTGGTGGAGTGATAACCGAGTGTGTATTGGCTGCGAATGTCGCGCGCCACTTCAGCGGCAATTTCATCCACATTGTCGAGCGAGCCGGGGAAATAAGCGATGCCGCCGGTCTCGTCGGAGAGCATCTGAAGAGCGCGTTGCGCGTGATGAACCTCGGAGCGGGACATCTCATCGCCAAAGAGCAGACCGATGGAGTAGATGACCGGGCCGGAGAGTTGCTGGACGCGGCGGATGGTCTGCTCCAGATTGAGCGTGGAGGCATTGTCTTCGCCGTCGGTGATGAGGATGATGACCTGCTTGGGATTCTTCGCGTCGGTGGCGAGTTTATCGGCAGAAGCGACGACGGCGTCATAGAGCGCGGTGCCGCCGCGCGCCTCAATGTGAGAAAGCCCCTGGTGCAGTTTGTCCACGCTGGAAGTGAAGTCCTGATCGATGTAGGCTTCATCGGCAAAGTTGACGACGAAGGCTTCATCTTTGGGATTGGAGGCTTCGATCAGATCGAGTGCGGCTTTATTCACCGCCGGACGCTTCTTGTACATGGAGCCGGAGTTGTCCACGATGACACCGATCGAGACCGGCACGTCGGCATGCTGGAAGCTGATCAGGGTTTGCGGCTTGCCATCTTCGAGGACGCGAAAGTCGCTCTTTTGCAGGTCGTGGATGATGCGGCCCTTGCTGTCGAGGACAGTGACGTTGAGAGCGACCTCTTCGACATTCTGCTGGAGCAGGAAACCGGAGCTGGTGTCCGACGCATGCTGTGCCGGCGCGGCTGGCGCGGCTGGCATTGCAGAGTCAGGCGAACGAACCGGATCGGTATCTGTGGCAGGTGCTGCAGGAGTCTGCTGAGCCGTTTGTTGGGCATGGCCCGGCGTGGCCGCCACGAAGAGGAATATGGCCGCGAGGGCACAAACAAAGTCAATGCGGCGAATCGAAATCGGTCTCATCAGCCACCAGGGTTGCAACGCATGCCTGCCGGCGGCACACCCGCAGGCGCAGGCCGGAGAATTGCAGGCCCCTCAAAGAAGTGCCCCTCCTTCACTTTACGCCAGCTCATTGGAAGAAAACAGCTTGAGCGGACGCTGGAAGCAGAAGTTTTTTGCCTGATGGAGCTGCGCGGTTAACCGGAATCGAGGAGATCGGAGGCTGGGATACAATCGACCACAGCGATGGCGGCAGAGACGCGCAACGGATGGCGACGCAACAGGCGCGACAGAAAGTGCGCGTGGACAGGAATCGCGCTGTGGATGGCCGCCAGCCTGAGTGCCGGATGCGGTGTTGGAGCCGCGGCGCAGACGGCAGCGCAGACAGCGGCGCCGTCAGAGACTTTGCCCTTGCGACACTTCACGGTGGTGCTGGATGCAGCGCACGGAGGCAACGATCCTGGCGCTTGGCTGGGAGCGGGTGACTCTCCAAGTCCAGAGACGCAGTCGGCAATGGCGGAGAAAGCCGTGACGCTGGCGATGAGCCAGCGGCTGCGGGCGCTGCTGGTGGCGCGTGGATTTACGGTGATCGAGACACGGCAAAGCGACGTTGCGCTGGATGAAGATGCTCGCGCGACGGTGGCCAATCATGCGCAGGCCGGGGCGTGCATTGTGCTCCATGCCACAGAAGCGGGATCGGGAGTCCATCTTTTTGTCTCTTCCCTCTCGCCTGCCCAGCCCCAACTGCTATTGCCATGGAAGACGGCACAGGCGACCCGTGTCGCCGAGAGCCTGAAGCTGGGCGGAACGCTGAACAGCGCACTGAGCACGGCTGGCCGCGATGGAGAGAGCAGTCTGGCAATTCCCACCACGCTGGGACGGACAACGCTGCCGGGAATCGACAGCATGACGTGTCCTGCGGTCGCCGTGGAAGTTGCGCCATTACGGGAGAATGCGCATGGAGGAACAGGCAAAGTGACAAGCGCGGTGGACGATGCGGACTATCAGACGCGCGTGCTCAACGCTCTGGCTGCTGCTCTGCTGGCCTGGCGCAGCGAGGCAGCAGCACCATGACGCCCCGTTTCCAGAAGATTTTATTTGTGGTACTTTTTGTCTCCTCAGTGGCGATGACAGCGGTGCTGGTGCGACTGCGGGAGCGCGCACATGATCGATTGCTGCAAGGTGACCAGACGCAAGGAACATCGGCGCCGGCGGTTGCGCCTCTGGAAGAGGTGACGATGATGGTAGCCGATGACATGACCAGTACGCTGGCGCCGGAGACGATTGCCTTGCCACTGCCCGATGAGCCGCAGGCGCGTGCTCGATCGCTGCTCAATCGGCTGCTGAGTCAGTATTCCAATGCTCATTCGATGCACCCGCTGCCGACGACGACAAATCCGGTGGAAGCGGTGTTTCTGATGCCGCTGAGCAAGACTGCTCCAAGCCATGCGGGATCGGTCCGTGATGCCGCGCAGAGTGAGGATCGAATCGCGATTGTGAATCTTTCCAATCCGTTTGCCGCCTTGCATCCCTCGGGACTGGAGACGGAAACCCTGACGGTGCTTTCGATCTGCGCGACGCTGCATGCGAATCTGCCGCAGGTGACGGAGGTGCGTTTTCTGGTGGGCGGAGAGCAGCAGGCGACACTGCACGGCCATGCGGATCTGACGCAGACGTATTTGACCGCGGCCAGTGCGGCTGCCAGCGGAGCACAGCCATGAGCAATTTCACAATCAAGGCCACACGTGCGCCTGTTGTCGGAGTCTTCGATTCTGGATTTGGCGGTCTGACGGTCCTGCGCGCGCTGGCCGAACAGATGCCCACAGCGCGGTTTATCTTTCTGGGAGATACGGCGCGTCTGCCATACGGGTCAAAGTCGCAGCGAACGATTGCGCGATATGCGGCAGAGAGCGCGCGCTTTCTGGTGGAAGAGCAACAGGCCGAGTATCTGGTGGTGGCCTGCAATACGGCAAGCGCACTGGCGCTCGATGCCATTCAGGCGTCGGTTGCAGTGCCGGTGCTGGGCGTGATTGAGCCAGGCGCGGAGGCAGCCGCGCAGCAGACAAAGACCGGCGATGTGATGGTGATTGCGACCGAGGCGACGGTAGCCAGCCACGCCTATGCGTCAGCGTGTCGGGGACATGGCCTGCACGGCATCGAGAAGGCATGTCCGCTGCTGGTTCCGCTGGTCGAAGAAGGTTGGATCGAGCACCCGGTGACGGAGCAGGTGGTGCGGATTTATCTGGAAGAACTGGAGGCCGAAGCGCGCGCCGCCGGACAGAATCCGGATACGCTGGTGTTGGGCTGTACGCACTATCCGCTCCTGCGTGGCGTGCTGGAACGCAGCGTGCCGCAGGGCGTCAAGGTGATTGACTCCGCGGAGGCGACGGCGCGGCGCGCGGCGGCGGCGATGGCAGAGCGCGCAGGGACATGTGCGGTTGAGACGGACGAGCCGCATATCCGCTGCTTTGCGACGGATTCGGTGGCGAAGTTTGAGCGACTGGGATCGCGGTTTCTGGGGCAACCGGTGGGCACGGTGGAGTTGGTTGATCTGGGTGGCTGAAGCAGGCAATCGGGGAAGACAGTGGCTGTTAAACTGAATAGCGTTGCCGCCCGGTCGGCAGAGCAGCGATGAAAGGCATGAGCGATGAGCAATGTATTGAATCTGAGCGGCAAAACGGCGGTGATCTTTGGGCTGGCAAACAAGCGTTCGATTGCGTGGGGCATTGCGCAGCGACTGCATGAAGCAGGAGCGCAGCTCGCCATCTGCTATCAGAATGAGCGCATGAAATCGGAGGCGCATGAGTTGATCGGCGAGTTGCCCGGGGCCGACGGATTTCAGTGCGATGTTTCAAGCGATGCCGAGATTGAGGCGCTGTTCGCGCAGTTGAAGGAGCGCTACGGCAAGCTGGATGCGCTGGTTCACGCGGTGGCGTTTGCGCCAGGCGAAGACATGAAGGGCGAGTTCATCAACACCAGCCGCGAAGGCTTTCGCATTGCGCATGACGTGAGCGTGTATTCGCTGATCGCGGTCACCCGGGCAGCGGTTCCGCTGATGGCCGAAGGTGGATCGGTGATGACGCTGACGTATTTTGGCGCGGAAAAAGTGGTGCCTCACTACAACGTGATGGGCGTGGCCAAGGCGTCGCTGGAAGCGACGGTGCGCTATCTGGCGTCGAGCGTCGGACCGCAGAAGATTCGCGTGAACGCCATCTCCGCCGGACCGATCAAGACGCTGGCGGCGCGTGGCGTGGGTGCGCTGGGCGATATGTTGAAGATACACGCGGACCGCTCGCCGCTGCGGCGGAATGTGGATCAGCTCGAAGTGGGCGGAACGGCGCTGTGGCTGGCCAGCGATCTGTCGAGCGCAGTGACGGGCGAGACGATCTACGTCGATTGCGGCTACAACATCATGGGTTTCTGAGCGCGCACCGAACAAGCCGGACTGGCATCCTGACGATGGCCGAACAAAGCAAACGACATCTGGCGGTGGTGACCGATGCCTGGGAGCCGCAGGTGAATGGTGTCGTCCGCGCCTGGCAGGAGATGGTGGCGCGGCTGGAAGCGCGCGGCTGGCGTGTCACGGTCATCCATCCAGGGCAGTTCCGCTGTCGGCCTTTGCCGAGCGATCCGGAGATTGCCTATGCGTGGGACGTGTGGCCGAAGCTGCCGCGCATGCTGCGGGCGCTTCATCCCGATGCTCTCCATCTGGTGACGGAAGGACCTCTGGGCATGACGGCTCGCATCTGGTGCGGGCTGCACGGCTATCGCTTCACCAGCTCGTATCACACACGGTTTCCGGAGTTCATTCAGGAGCGCATGGGGATTCCGCTGCTGGGCACGTATGCTCTGGCGCGGTGGTTTCACAATCGTGCGGAGCGGACGCTGGTGCCAACGGCCAGCCTGATGCGTGTGCTGCAATCGCGCGGATTCAAGCGTTGCATTCCGTGGACGCACGGCGTGGATACGGCGCGATTTCATCCCTCGCTGCGCGGCGATCTTCCGTATGCGCGGCCAGTTGCCCTCTATGTCGGCCGCGTCTCCGTGGAGAAAAATCTGGAGCCATTTCTGTCTTTGTCGATGCCGGGGAGCAAGATTGTCATCGGGGACGGTCCGGCGCGGGCTGACCTGGAAGCTCGTTATCCCGCTGCGCATTTTCTGGGCGTGCGCAGCGGCGAAGAGCTGGCGCGACTCTTTGCCAGCGCCGATGTCTTTGTCTTTCCCAGCCGCACGGATACCTTCGGGCTGGTGCTGCTGGAGGCTCTTGCTTCTGGCACGCCGGTGGCTTGCTATCCCGTCACGGGGCCGGTGGATGTGGTGAACGACGCTTCCGTCGCCGGCCTCGATGAAGACCTGGGGCGAGCCGTCGAGCATGCGCTCACCTGCTCCCGCTCGCGCTGCCGCGAATACGCCGAAGCGATGAGCTGGGATGAAGCGGAGCGGATTCTGGAAAGCGCGTTGATACCGATGCGCCGTGCGCGTTGAATGCCGACAAGAGCCACCAGACGTTGAGCAGGAAAAGCCCGCGCCGGAGTGACCGACGCGGGCTTTGATGCAGCGATGGAGAGCCGGTTATTGAATCTGCGCCATGGCCTCCAGCGGCAGGTCACGCGAAGAACCGCCGACCAGCACAGGACGCGAGCCGGTGGCGCGTGTCCATTTTCCAGCCGACTCCGACCAGTAAGCCAGCCGACGCGCCGGGACCTGGATCG
>JAJZHE010000050.1 GCA_021804655.1 Acidobacteriota bacterium | reverse complement strand
CCAGGTCGCGCAGGCCCAGCACCACCGGCGAAAGCGCCGCCGGAATGTGCAACTGGGTTGACGGGGCAAAATGCGTCTCCTTTTGCCCCTGCCAGGTGGTCACATAGCGGTGCATCTCCGTCTGGAAGGCTCGTTCCACCTGCGTCGCCGTCCCGGAAAAGACAACAAACGTCTTGCCGTTGGCCACCGAGTCAATCGCAAATCCCTGCTGCTGGAGCCACTGCTCGGTCTTGGCAATATCGGCGTCGTTCACGCCAAACTGTGACCCAAACTGCTGCGGTGTCAGCCAGTGGTGATAGCGTGGCGAGGCTGGATTCTGCAAGTCCGCCAGAAGCTGCTTCAGCGCGGCTTGCTGCGCCTGGGTCTGGCTGAAAAAGAGCATCATGTGCTGCATCTGCGTGTCGCCCGGCAGTCGGCCAGCATCGTTGGCTGGTCGCGCCAGCGGATGCAGCGAACCCGGAATCGCCACCATCTGCGAAAAATCCATCGGCTCATGCAGTCTGGCCGCCGGTTGCGGCAACTGGTCCGTCTGCGCCTGCATGTTCAGCACAGGCAGGCAGATCATGGTCACGATTGCTACAGCAAATTTGCGAAACAAGTGAGTCGTCTTCATGGCCATCTCTCTGTGAGTCAAACATTAGGGGTGTTTGATTGCCAAACACTACGCTTCTGTGACCATTAGACACGAAATTCTGGCCGGGGTTGTTCTGACTGTGCAGGATTTCTTTCGTGAGTACCAAATCCTTTTGACGAAAGGCGAAGAATGCCTGGACCGGGTCATTTTCCTCGGGAACCAACCTCGGAATAGGACCAATGATCCAGTCTGCCGAGTAACGGATAATAGACGCCCAGGCGAATGGCCGGAAGCATTTCGCCCGCCTGCCTGCGCAGTTCCATCAGTATCTGCGCATAGGAGTTCAACTGGGGCGCAAAGTGGCCCCGGCGATCCACCAGAAAGTCCTCCACCGCTTGCGCCCGGTCTTTGTCCTGAAGCGCGGCAATTGCGTGCCCCGTCGTTTTGTAATCGATGATCCACCAGACCTTTGCATCCGAGGACGAAGCCGGAGATTCGCCCGCCAGAAAACATCGGTCCGGGCGCACCGTGCGCCACCCCGCGTTGCCCTGCTCGTCATCCAGCTTCCCCGTCCAGGAAATCTCGGCAAAGTCTCTTGCATGCGGCGACAGAATCCATGCTCCCAGCGGCTCGCTTGCGCACCGCGCAACCACCGCACACGCCCAGTCCGCAATGGTCTGTGCCTCCGCCGCAGCCATGCCGTACTCGCCCAGTTGCGCAGCCAGCGGAGCAGCGAATGCGGCCATCTTCTGCTGCGCCATCTCTTCCGCCAGCGTCTGACGAAGCCGTGCATAGTATTGCAGCAGCAGATGGACCGCAATCCCTTCCGCGCGCGTCCGCAGTCCGCCCGATGGACGCTCAAAGAGCGGAGCCTGACCTTCCGCAGCCAGTGAAAGCTGCTGCGCCGTCGCAGAGTAGGCCGGCAACACCACACCTGGAGAGACCGTGAACTGGAGCACGCGTCGCGAATGTGCCACCTGCCGTGGTTCCGTCAGGTTCGCCACGGGTTTTGACTCCGCCCCATCCCGCGCTGTCGCCTGTGTCTCCTGCGCAAAGCGCAGAATCTCTGGCGCAAACGCGGGACGAACCACCTGAAACAGCGTCTGCGCTCTGGCTTCCTTCCCCGCATCGGCTGCCTCCATCTCTGAGCTTCCCACCTCGGCAAAGAGGTGAAGCTGTTCGCGCGCCCGCGTCGCCGCCACATAGAAGACGCGCCGTTCCTCGGCTGCTTCCCGCGCTTGTTTCACCTCTTTCACCCACGCCAGCGCGTCGCCTCTTTCAGCGCCCTTTGCCTGGATCGGCGCAATCAAAAACTCCGTCAGGTCCGCGGCGCTGGAAACGCCGCGCTCCAGCCAGGTCAGCAGTTCGCTTGAACTCGCGCGCTGTCTCCTGTGCATCTCCGGCAGGATGACCACCTCAAACTCCAGCCCTTTGGCTTTGTGAATCGTCATCAGCCGCACTCCGAAATCGCTGTTGTGCGTTGCATCCGGCACCGGCTGAATCTTGCCAAGCGCCGCGCGCCAGCCCACCTCCGGATCACATTCCACCAGATCCAGTTCACCCCGTGGAAGCTGGTCCAGCGCCTTCCACAGAAGCTGTAAATTACGCTTCTGCTGCTCACTCGTCGCAAGCTCGCCGCCAACGCAACGCCACAGCCGGTGCAGCCAGCTCCCCAGCTTTTCCGTGTCGGCAAGTTGTCGCTGGCGTCCTGCTTCCACAATGCTCTCCGTACAGCGCAGCAATGCCTCGGTTCGAGACTCTCCGGCAGAGTCGGACAGCAGATGTATCCGTTCTTTGACCAGCACCGGCACCGGGCTGACCTTGAGCCTGGGATCGTCCGCTGAGACCAGCAGGTGAAGCTCGTCCAGCGTGAGCGCGCACCACGGCGCGCGCAGCACAGAAAGCCAGGCCAGACGATCCTCCGGGTTGAGCGCAGCCTGTGCCAGCGAGATAGCGTCCAGCACCTCCATGCGATGGTCAAAGGGAACCATCTCATCGGCTGAAAAGGGAATGCCCGCGGCCTCCAATGCCTCGGCGGCGGCAAACAACGTCTTCCGGTTCCGGCCCAGAATCGCAATCCGATATTTTTCGCCTGCGCCCTCGGATTCGTACCGCTTTTCAGCCGCGGAAGCCAGCTCCCACTGCGCGCGGACAAGCGGAATCCACTCCGGCGCAGAGCGGGGTTTTTCTTCAGTCGCTCCATCCTCGTCGTGCGACGTATCCTCCCGCAGACTCAGGTGAAGCGCAACGGATGCGCCAACGGCGTGCTGCGCCTGCTCGCGCACCGCCTCAGCGGGAACAAAAGGAACCTGCGGCGCAGCAGCGTCAGAAGACGCGAAGAGGCATGGCAGCCGCTCATTCAACTCTGCCACCAGCGCTGGAGCGGAGCGGAAGTTTGCCGTAAGCTGAATCGGTTGGAGCAGGATGCGATTGGGATCGGCAAACCCATCATGATCCGCGCCAAAACCGCGCAGCGCAGGCCGATCAAACAACTCGTAGTCCGATTCACGAAACCCATAGATCGACTGCATCGGATCGCCGACACAGAAGCAGGTGCGGCCATCCCCGCCCGGCCACGCCGCCACGATATGGTCGATCAGTTCATACTGTTTCCTGCTTGTATCCTGAAATTCGTCCATCAACAGATGACGAATGCCCGCCGCAAAGTCCAGCGCAAACTCCGAAGGCAAGCCATCGTTTGTATGCAGCATCCGAAGCGCCACCGAAGCAACTTCCGTATAGTCCACCGTACCGCTCTCGGCAAACACAAGCTGCAACTGCGCCGCCGCATAGCGAAGGACCACAAACGCATCCTGAACAATCCGCCACTCCGCATCCGTATACCCCGTTGCACAGCTTTCGCACACCCGCCGCAGCGCCTGCCGGAGTCCTGGAATCGTCTGCGCACGCGCAACCACCGCAGCAAACGCCTCCTTTGCCGCCCTGCCTTCGTCCGTCGCAGGAAATCCCTGCCGGATCGTCAGGCCGGTCTTCTTGCGCCACTCCCATTGCCCTGTCAGCAGAAACCCGGCCATCTCACGATAAAAACCCAGCGAAGCGCGAAGCGCTTCATCACGGATCGGATCGCCCTTCGCTGAGGGAAACTCCGCAAACCTCCCGCCGTCCATGCTCTTTCCCGGCACATTCTGCGCCGCAAAGTGAAACAGCCGCAATAGCTCTTCCGACAATTCAGAACTGGAGCAAAACGCTTCGTAGATCCGATGGATCGTTGCCAGCGCTGCCGTCCGCATCGGCGCTTCCAGCTTTGCACGCAGGCTCTGTTCATCGGCCGATGCGTCAAAGACAAAATCCCGAAACCATCGCCCACGATCGGCCAGCATCTCGCAAAGCAGGTCTTCCACGCCAAGCCACTGCGCATCGCGAAGTTGCAGCAGCGAGCGCAGCGCTGCCTGCAACCGATCCCGCCCACTCTCCAGCATCGCAAGCGTTCTCCGCGCAGCCTTGCGATAAAGCGGCTTGAAGTCCTTCGCAGCATCCATCCTTCCGCCCAGTGCCGAGAGCGCTCCCCACTGCAACGGCGCCCGCATCGCAATGGAATGGCAAAAACTGTCGATCGTCTGAATCCGCAGTTGATCCGGATATTCCAGCACAGTCCAGTGCTGTGCGCGGATATGTTGCAGAGCCATCTGCGCTGCGTGGCGAAGCGGATCCTGCTCCGCGGCAGAAATATCCGGCATCGCGGACGCCGCCTCCAGCTCCTGCACAATGCGCAGCCGCATCTCGGCCGCCGCCGCGCGTGTAAAAGTAATCGCGACCACCGCGCGCGGATCGTCCACCTCGGCCAGCAAACGCAGAAAGCGCGTAGTCAGCAGATGCGTCTTGCCGGAGCCTGCCGGCGCGCGCACCAGAAAGGATGCGCGCGTATCCAGCGCTTCCAGCCGCTGCTTCATATCCGGCGGAGTTTTCTTGGATGCTGGCGGACTGCTGCTACTCATCGTGCGCCTCACCCTCCAGATCGATCCCTCGCACCTCTGAAACGCGACAGAACGATTCCAGCCCGCAGTTTTCACAGGTCTTCGGAAACTCTTTTGGATCGACCTGCGCAATGCCGTTCAGATACTCCTGCACCAGCCTCTCGATCGTCGCGCGCCACTGGTGCAGATGACGCGCTTCAAGAGGATTCCTGACCAGCGATGAACTGGCGCTCAGATCGCTCTGCAACGTTTCACGCGCAGAAACCAGCATTCCGTTCACTCCGCAGTCGCTTGCCTTCGCGGTCACATTTGCAAATGCGATCCCTTCCAGCAGCGATTTCGGAACGCTCAGCGCATAGAGCGGCAACTGCACATCCTCCGGTCGCTCGCCGAGCCAGGAAGATGCCGTATGTTGACTGGTCTTGTAGTCCAGGATGAGTCGTCTGTCGCCCACCCGATCGATGCGATCCTGTCGAACCTGAAGGCTGATCCCGGCAATCTCAATCTTCACCGCCTGCTCGGTGGCATCCACGGTAAATGGTTCTCTCCTTGCTTCATAACGCAGCCAGCTACAGATCAACTCCACAAGTCGTTCGCGCTCCATGCGCACCAGCGATGCGGGAATCGCCTCCGACGACAACTCGACATGAAAGCTTTGAAACGTACGCTGCACATGCCGTTGCACCAGCGCCTCCAACCCATGCTCGTCGGACCGGCTCATGCAATCCAGCAGTTCGCTTTGCGTCTGCAACCCATCCTTTTCGCCCCAGATTCTTCGCATCGCATCGTGCAGCAGCTTTCCGCGCAGCCGTGCAGAGATTCCCGGCATCGCGGGCTGCACCGAAACCGCCGCCAGGCGATGACGCGCAAATGCCCGAAACGGACAGTTGGACTGATCCACCAGCACCGAGGCTCCGCCGCGCAAAGCCATCGAACCCGATGAAGAATTTCCGTCATGGGCCAGGCCGCGGAAGGGAATCGAGACGGCATCGGAGATTGCGGCCACCGTCACGCGTGCGCCTTCGTTCTTGCCCTGCATCTCTGTTCCAACTTGCAAAGACGGAAACGGCTTCGCATCCCCGATCATCCCAGACAGCAAACTGGATGGGCGGCGCGGCCCATCCTCATGCACCAATGGAAAACTGAAGACGATCTGATCCGCGCTGCCGAGAAGACGCTCTGTGACCACAGTCGCGTTTTTCAGGTCAATCTCCAGGCTTGCATGCGGCATTTGCGCTTCCTTCTGAAGCGCCAGAGGCAGCAGCGGATTCGCATTCCCCTGCGCGGGCCATTGGCTGCTGTCCGCGCCCAGAAACCAGATGCCATCCGCCACCAGCCCAGCCGCCTCCGCAGGCCCGGTAATCTGCACCTGCGGCAACGCGCGCTCGGCTGCAAAAAGCGCGTCATCGAGCAAGCCATTGAAAAACGTTAACGCCTCTTCCCAGGAAAAGTGCGCGCCGCTCACAGCCGCCGTTCCTGCACACGCCTCCAGCAACTCTTCCCATTGTTTCTTCGCCTGGTAGCTCACGCTGTCCAACCCGGATATGTCCAGCCCGGCGCCGTTCAGCCTGGAGCCGTCCAACCATCCCGCATCGTCCAGAAACACGCGCATCCGTTCACACCACACGTCCATCGAAAGCAGCGTCTCATCCCCCAGCAGAGATTTTTGCCGAGCCAGCATGCCTTCGCACCATGCCGCAATGGATGGCGCCTGTCGCTGAGCAGAGCGGCAAAACGCCAACAGGCTCCACTCCGTCCGCGCCATATCGCTGCGCTGCAACTCCTCAAAACACTCCGCAAGCGCAGACACATTCGGCGTCGGCACTTGGAACGCATCCGAAGCCAGCAGCCAGCGCAGCTCCGTCTCCTCCAGCGCCTCGGTTTGCCAGCGCAGCAGCAGCGTCGCCGCACGGATCATCGAGACATCCTTCAAAGGAACTCCAAGCGTGAATTCGGCATTGATTCCGCCAGCAATTTCATCCTGATACCGATGCAACGCACGCTCAATCTCGCCTCGATCGCGTTCAATCTGCGAGCTGACAATCAGCCATCGTCCATCTGGATGTGCAGCGGCAGCCTCTCGAATCCATGCAAAGCAGGCTGCAATCTCCTCAGCCTGCTCGGCAAATGAAAAATACCGCGCCGAAGCCTGCGAAGCGTCCTCCGTCGTCCATCGGCAAACACGATCCAGCAGCCTGCGTCGCATCTCCGACAGCCGATCAAAACCAACCAGGCAAATCTCCGGACGCGCGCCCACCCCCTGCAATCCAGGCGCATCCGCTCTTTCCAGCGTCTGCAAAAGCGCCCATGGAAGCTGCGCCGTGCCTATCCAGCGATTGCGCTCGCACTGGCGCAGAAACTGCCCCATCCAGTCGCTGAAGATTCTGGCGTCGCCGCTCCACCCCGTCCGGTTTTTTGCCTCCAGAAACTGCGGAGCAGCGTCCAGCAACTCGGCCAGTGTCCGCTTCGCCATCGCGGCCAGGCTCAAGCCGCCTCGAAGGCTGGAGAACTGCTGGCCGCGCTCGATGATCGCCGACCAAACGCTCGTCTCCTGCTGCGGCGTCAGCACCATGCGATGCCAACTCACTTCCGTTTCATCGGCGCTCGTGGCATGCTCAAAACTCAAATCTTTCCACAGCGCGCGCATCCAGCCTTCCCACGAATGCACCGTCGGCGTCGCCCATGCCAGATAACCCGCCTGCCGCTGCGCTTCAACGAAACACAGGCGAATCGTCCGCGCGGCGCGTTCGGTGGAAGCGACGATAACGTTGCCGCTCCGCAACCACTCGTTCCGGTTGCTTTCAATCGTCTTGCGCACGGAGTCCACCGAAGCGATCCTGTCCTCACACAACTGTTGCCGCCGTCAAAAAGTTTAGAATGAAAGAGTCGTGATGATGCGCACCCGTCTCCGCTTCCTTGCCGCGTTTCTTCTGCTGCCTCTTGCCATCGCCATTGGATGTCACGCTGGCCACCATCCCCAAACCGCTTCCGGCTCAGATTCCGCCGACAGCGACGACAGCCAGTTCAAAGTCTATCCTCTGCGCGGCACAATTGTGGCCACCGATCCAGCCACCGGCGAAGTCACCATCTCCCATGAAGCGATTCCCGGCTACATGGACGCGATGACCATGCCCTACAAGCTCCGCGACACGCGCATCATCGGCGAGCTTCATCCCGGTGACAAAGTCACCGCCGACCTGATGATCTCCCAGATCCCCGATGGCGGAGTTTTTGTCGATCACTTCGTCGTCATCGGCCAGGCAAAGCCCGACTACAAGCCCACCGTCCTCTTCCACGTTCCACAACCGGGCGACATCGTCCCGGACTTCCGGCTCACCAATCAGGATGGCCGCCTCGTTCACCTCCATCAGTTCCGCGGAAAAGCCCTCCTGCTCACCTTCATCTACACGCGTTGCCCGCTGCCCGACTTCTGCCCGCGCGTCACCCGCAACTTTGCCGCACTGGAAAAGTCCTTGTCACAGGACCAGGCGCTCTATGCGAAGACGCATCTGCTTTGTGCCAGCTTTGACCCGCAGCACGACACGCCCGCGCGCTTGAAATCCTACGGCGAGGAGTACATCGGCAGCAGCGATCCGCACGGCTTTGCCCACTGGGATTTTGCCGTGCCCACTGCCAGAAATCTGCCCTCGCTGGCGCACTATTTTGACGTCGGCATCACCGATGAGGCCGACGAAACCATCACGCACACCTTGTCCACCACATTGATCGGTCCAGACGGCAAGGTGGTTCAGTTTTACCCCGGCAATGACTGGACTGCGCAGCAGTTGCTCGCCGATTTGAAGCGTCTTTATCCCGGCCTATAGTCCCGGCATGTAATCCCGGCAATCCGGCGGAAAAGATCACCGGAATGAATCGTCCGCAGCCCCTGCTTCATCGCATAGATAGCACCATCGCGCCCGTGCAATCCCTGTCCGTGCAATCATGAAGCAGTGAGGTATTCGTTCATGGCAAAGGTAACGCTCGTCTTCGCAGTCCTGTTCATTGCCCTTGGTCTCATCGGATTCATTGGAACCGGCAGCCAGCATCCCACTGCGCTCATTCCTGCTGCGCTTGGCCTGCTGCTGGGCATCTTCGGCGCGCTCTCGTTTTCGCCCGATGCCGGGCGTCGCAAGCTCTTCATGCACATCAACGTCACGCTCGGCCTGCTCGGCTTCCTGGGCACGGTCATGGGCCTCCTGCAGTGGTTTCACATGCTGGCTGGCGCCGCCGTCAAAAACCCTCCAGCCGCCGAATCCAAAGCCGCCATGGCCATTCTTTGCCTCGTCTACGTCGTGCTTTGCGTTCGCTCGTTTATCACCGCCCGGCGAAACGGAACCGTCTAGCGATGCCAGGAATGCGCGGCAATATCCAATCCGGAGGAATGACCATGCAGGCGGAGCGCGGCTCGCGCGGTGGCGGCCGACCCGCTGCGGAGATGCCGAAGCGTAAAGTCAGCCTCAAGCGATTGTGGCCCACCATCTGGTCGCTGGTCCGGCCTCGCCGCTGGCTCATCGCGCTGGGCATGGTGCTGGTCGCCATCAAAACCGTCGCCGGACTCACCCTGCCTTATCTGACCAAGTTCCTCGTCGATGGCGTTTTGAACGCGGCGCACCCGGCTCCGCAACTGTTGCCCCGGCTCATCGCCGCTGTTTTTGTCGCCACCATCGTTCAGGCGGTCACCGCCTTCGCTCTCACCCAGCTCCTGTCCAAGGAAGGGCAGAAGCTCATCAGCGAACTGCGCAAACAGGTCCAGCGCCACGTCGGTCAGCTCTCCGTCGCCTACTACGATTCCAACCGCACCGGAACGCTCGTCGCGCGCATCATGAACGATGTCGAAGGCGTCCGCAACCTGATCGGCACCGGCCTCGTCGAGTTTGTCGGCGGCGTGCTCACCTCCGTGCTGGCCTTTGCTTACCTGCTCCATCGCAGCGTCACCGTCACGCTCACCGTCTTTGTCGTCATTGCGCTCTTCACCGTCATTCTTCAATCCGGCTTCAAGAAGATCCGCCCCATCTTTCGCGAACGCGCAAAGATCAACGCCGAGGTCACTGGCCGCCTCACCGAATCGCTCGGTGGCGTCCGCGTCATCAAGGGTTATCACGCCGAGGATCGCGAAGCGTCGGTCTTTGGCCGCGGCGTCGATCGCCTGCTCCAGAACGTCGTCAGTTCGCTCACCATGACCAGCTCGCTTTCCGCCGCTTCCACCACGGTGCTTGGCCTGGTCTCCTGCATCGTCATGTGGCTGGGCGGCCATCTGGTCATGCAGCATCGCTGGCTGGTCGGCGACTACGTCTCCTATCTGGCTTTTCTTGCCTTCATGATCGCCCCCGTCTTTCAGATCGTCAACATCGGAACCCAGCTTTCCGAAGCCTTTGCCGGGCTGGATCGAACCACGGAGATTCTGGCTGAACTCGACGAAAACGCTGATCCTGCGCGCACGCGTCTCATGCCGCCCATCGACGGCAACGTTCGTTTCGCAAACGTCGAGTTTGCCTATGATCCGGAAAAGCCTGTCCTGCGCGGAATCGACTTTGAAGCGAAGCCTGGAACGGTAACGGCGCTGGTCGGCTCCTCCGGATCCGGCAAGAGCACCATCATCAGCCTGGTCTGCGCCTTCCACAAGCCGGACTCCGGCATGGTTTCCGTCGACCGGATCGACCTGGCGACCGTCCGCCTGGATAGCTTTCGCGCTCAGCTCGGCGTCGTCCTTCAGGATTCGTTTCTCTTCGACGGCTCCATTCGCGACAACGTCATGTTTTCACGTCCAGAGGCCGGCGAAGACCAATTTCTTTTTGCCTGCCGCACGGCGCGCGTCGATGAATTTGCCGAAAATTTTCCGGATGGCTACGACACCATCGTCGGCGAGCGCGGCGTCAAACTCTCCGGCGGACAGCGTCAGCGGCTTTCCATCGCGCGTGCGCTCCTGGCTGACCCGCGCATCCTCATCCTCGATGAAGCCACCAGTTCACTCGACTCCGAATCCGAAGCCATGATTCAGGCCGGGCTGAACGAACTCATGCGCGGACGAACCACCTTTGTCATCGCGCATCGTCTCTCCACCATCCGCCGTGCCGACCAGATTCTGGTCGTGGAAGCCGGACAGATCGTCGAGCGCGGAACCCACAGCGACCTGTATGCGCTCGGCGGACGCTACTTCGACCTCTACACGCGCCAGCACGGGCTGGAACAGAATCTTTTTCTCGCTCCAGGCGAGGGAGATTCGCTTGCCGATGAAGCCATTCCAACGCGCTGATCCCGGCTTGCTTCCGTTCTGCCCGCTTCACTTCTGCGCAGCATCAGAAAGCTGAGCGGGAATGGAAAGCTCTTCCAGCAGAAACGCGTAGTCGAAGGCGATCTCCTTCAGATAATCGTAGCGTCCGCTGGCTCCGCCGTGCCCTGCCGTCATATTGGTATGCAGCAGCAGCGGGCGCGCATCCGTCTTCAGCGTTCGCAGCCGCGCCACATACTTCGCCGGCTCCCAATACATCACCTGGCTGTCATACAGGCTCGTCTTCACCAGCATCGCCGGATAATCGCAAGCCTTCAGATTGTCATACGGCGAATAGCTCACCATGCACCGGAAAAACTCCGCCTCGTTCGGGTCGCCCCACTCCTCATACTCGGGAATCGTCAGCGGCAGCGTCGGGTCCAGCATCGTGTTCATCACGTCCACAAACGGCACATGCGAAAGCACCACCCGAAACATCTCCGGATGCCGATTCACCACCGCGCCCATCAGCAATCCCCCCGCGCTTCCGCCTTCAATCGCCACGCGCGCAGAGTCGCCATATCCATTGCCCGTCAGGTGCTCCACGCAGGCGATGAAATCCGTAAAAGTATTCTGTTTCCGCAGCATCTTTCCATCATCGTGCCACGTCTGGCCCATGTCGCCGCCGCCGCGGATGTGCGCATACGCCATCACCACTCCGCGATCCAGCAGGCAAAGACGATTCGGGTTGAAGCCAATCGGAAGCGCATAGCCATACGAACCGTAGCCGTAAACATACAGCGGATTCTTGCCCGTCTCCAGGCGATCCTTCCGATACACCAGAGAAATCGGGATCCTCACGCCGTCCGCGGCCCGCGCCCACACCCGCTCACTCACATAGCGATCGCGCTCAAATCCTCCCGGCACTTCCTGCTGCTTCAGCAGCGTGGATACGCCCGTTTCCAGCTCGCACTCAAAGACCGAAGCCGGTGCCGTCAGCGACTGATACGAGTAGCGAAAACTGTGCGTCTCAAACTGCGCGTTATGGCTGGGATGCGCCGAGTAGGAGGGATCGGGAAAGCTGATCTCGCTGGATTCGCCAAGCTCCGTCTCGCTCACAAAACGATGAATGCGAAACTGCGGCAATCCATTTTCACGTTCGCAGGCAATCATGAAATCCGCAAAGACTTCGATCCCTTCGATCATGATCCCGCTGCGATGCGGAATCAGCTCATGCTCCGCGCCCGCAGATTCCACGGGAATCGTCACCACGCGGAAGTCGCGCCCCTGGTCGTTCACACGCATCAGCCAATGGCCGTTGCGATGGTCCACATCGTACTCCTGATCCTCGCAGCGCGCGCGGATCACGCTCCACGCCTCCGTTGGCCGATGCGCCGACAGGCTGCGCGTTTCGCTCGTAGTGTGGCTGGAGATATCCAGCAGCAGATACCGCCCGTCCCGCGTCCGGCTCACGCTGATATTGAAGCGCTCATCCGGCTCCTCGAAAACCAGCTCATCCCGACTCGCATCGTCCCGATCCGCATCGCTGCCCAGCCGATGCCGCCACAGTTGAAACTGCCGCTTCTGCACCTCATCCTCGACCGTGTAGAACAGCGTCTCGTCATCCGCCGCCCAGCAGACCGAGCCAACTCGCTCCCGCTTGAAATCCAGCTCCCGCCCCGTCTCAATCTCGCGAATGCGCAGGCTGTACTGGCGAAATCCCTTGGTATCGACCGAGTAAGCCAGCCACCGTCCGGAGTCCGAGATATCCATGTCGCCAATCGACAGGAACGCCTGCCCCACGGCAAGCGCGTTTCCATCCAGCACCATCTGCGGCTCGTTTCCGCCATCGGCCCGCCGCAGAAACTGCGTATACTGCTTGCCTTCCTCCGTCCGCGACCAGTACCACCACCCACGATCGTGATAGGGAACGCTTTCGTCGGTCTGGCGAATGTGGCTCAGCATCTCCTCATACAGCCTCTCGCGGACAGGTTCCTGGGCTGCCGTCGCAGCCGCGGTGTACGCGTTTTCCGCTTCCAGATAGGCAATCACTTCAGGATTTGAGGCATCCTGCAACCACCGATAATCGTCGGTCAGCGTCATGCCGTGCATCGTGCGGGAGAAAGGTTCTTTGCGGGCAACGGGAGGTTTCACACTCAGGCTCATCCTTACCAGAATAGCCGCATCCGAAGACGCGCGTCCGCCGCAAACCACCCCGGCACATGGAGCAGGACGCAGGCCGCATGGAACAGGAAGCAGTCATGGAACCGCCGATGCCCGCTCCACGTACAATACAGTGGATGCGCCTTCGTTCCATCTTCGCCGCGGTTTTCGCCCCATTTTTCGCCTTGGTTCTCGCAGCGCTCCCGCTCGCCAACGCAACTCATGCCGAAACCGTGCAGAGTTTGCCGCAACCCCAGGATTACGTCTCCGACTTTGCGCACGTCCTCTCCAATGCAGCCGTCGAGCGCCTCGATCAAATCTGTTCCAGTCTCGACCACGGCGCGGCCAACGCGCAGATCGCCATCGTCATCGTCCGCAATCTGAATGGAGACGACGCAGCCGACTTTGCCAGCCGCCTGGAAGAGCGCTGGAAAGTAGGGCGCAAAGGCTCGGATCGCGGCATCCTCATGCTGCTTTCCACCGAAGATCACAAGTACTGGATCGAGGTTGGCTACGGACTGGAAGGCATTCTGCCAGACGGCAAGACGGGGGACATCGGTCGAGCCATGGTGCCCGATCTGAAAAACGGCAACTACGACGCTGCCGTGCTCACCGGAGTCAGCCAGATCGCCAACATCCTCAGCCCCGGCTCCGCCAATCCGGATTCCGACAATCCCGATTCTGAGAATCCAGCGCAGGCCTACGCAGCTCGCCATCGCCACCCCATCTCGCCTCTCGGACTTCTCATCCGCATCGTCCTCGTGATCCTGGTTCTCGGCTTCCTCGGTTCACGCGGCATCCTCGGTCTTTTTCTCGGCATGATGATGGGCGGCGGTTTCGGTGGCTGGGGTGGAGGCGGCTTCGGTGGCGGCGGTGGAGGCGGAGATTCAGGATTTGGCGGCTTTGGCGGCGGCGAGTCCGGCGGCGGCGGAGCCGGTGGAAGCTGGTAGGAATATCCCAGGAACTTTTTTGCCCGGAGCATCATCTCCGGCTCAATCACAGGAGCAGATACGCATGAAACGTGGATTGTGGATTTTCGTCGGAATCGTTACGGTCTTCATCTTTGTTGCTTTGATGATCTTCGGCAGCTTCAAAAGCACTCAAAACCAGCTCGTCGCCCTCGACGAGCAGGTACACACAAGCTGGTCCGATGTCGATGTCCAGTTGCAGCGGCGCGCCGACCTCATCCCCAATCTGGTCGAGACCGTCAAAGGCTTCACCAAGGAAGAGAACTCCGTCTTCAGCGACATCGCCAACGCTCGCGCCGGACTGCTCAACGCACACACGCCGCAGGACAAGATCGCCGCCAACGGGCAGCTTGATTCCGCTTTTGGCCGACTGCTCGCGCTCACGGAAAACTACCCGCAACTGCGCTCCAACGAAGAGTTCCTCCGCCTTCAGGATGAGCTTTCCGGCACGGAAAATCGCATCGGCGTCAGCCGTCGCCGTTACAACGATTCGCTGCGCAGCTACAACACCTTTGTCCGCGAGTTTCCCAACAGCGTCTGGGCCGGCATGCTTGGCTTTGCTCCGAACAACGCATACTTTGAAGCCAGCCAGGCCGCTCGCACCGCGCCCGCCGTCAAGTTCTGACGCAACCCGCAGCGCCTTCCAGAAAAATATCGCCTGAGAAAAAACATCAGCGCCGCGACACGCAGAGTGTGTCGCGGCGCTGAATCACCTTCAATCGGGAAGATTTACTTGAAGGAAGCGATCGCGCTTGCTTCATCCTCATAGATATCAAAAACCGTATAGAGCTTCGTCAACTGCAAAACATCCTTCACCTTTTTGGTCAGGTTCAGCAGCTTCACATTCGCCTGCTGATTCTTCGCCGTCGTATACGCGCTCACCAGCTCGCCCAGCCCGGAGCTGTCGATGTAGTTCACCTCGCCCAGGCCAATCAGGATGTTTTTCACGCCCTTGCTGATCAGTTCACGGATCGCGTCGCGCAGTTGAACGCTTCCTTCTCCAAGCGTGATGCGACCGCTCAGGTCCAGAATCGTTACGCCATCAAGTTCTCGCGTTGCAATGGATAGTGCCACAGTGTTTTCCTCCTGGTCGTTATGTCGATGGTATCGCGTCTCGCTAGCCGGATGCGCCAGTTGAAGCCGCAAACTTTTTTACAAGCTGTATTTCTGTGCCCGGATGCAGTTGACGAAAGTTTACCTCATCAAAGAACGATCGGATCAGGAAGATTCCGCGACCGGTTCCGCGCATCAGATTTTCCTCCGCACGCGGGTCCGGCAACGACCCCAGGTCAAACCCCGGACCTTCGTCGGCGACCGTCACCATCACGCGCTCCTGCGAACATTCCATCGTGACCGTCATCTGCCGGGCCGGATCATACCCGTTCCCATGCAGGACTGCATTCACCGCGGCCTCGCGAATTCCCATCACCAGCTTGAACGCCTCATCGGAGTCAATGCCTGCTCCTTCGATCAGTTTTTCCGCCGCTTCCTCCACCGTGGCAACGCTGTCCATGGTCGAGGGCAACTGGAGTCGAATCCGTTCTGTTTCTGGCTTCTGCAAGCTTTCCCCTGGAGCGCGGCAGAGTTCGTAGGCAAACGCAAATCCGGTTGCTCACACATACGCAGTTTCAAGGCTGTGGCCCACGCTGTCAAGCCGTTCCTCGATTGTCACAAAATTCACCGCTCGAATGTTTTACACTCAAGCACGAATGTCTTCACGCACCACAGCTCGCGTCAGCCTCAGTTCCTTGCTCGGCACTCCCGTCACCGATGCGAGTGGCAAGGCCTATGGTCACCTGAAAGACGTCGCCGTCTTCACCGGAACCGAAGCCGGACGTGTCGCCGGGCTGATTCTGAAAACGCGGGAAGGCAAGCGCATCGTCCACGCCGCTCAGGTGATCGAGACTCCTGCGGGCAATCTGGAACTCCGCTCGCCCAATGTCCTGCTGCCCGTGGTCGGCGACGAAAATTATCTCTTCCTCTGGCAGGACCTGATCGACCGCCAGATCATCGACATCCACGGACGCAAAGTGGTGCGCGTCAACGATGTCGTGCTGGAGTGGCTGGGGCAGGGAAGCGCTCATCTGCTCCGTGTCGCCGATGTCGAAATCGGTCTCCGCGGCGCCGTGCAGCGTGTCTTCAAGGGGATGCTTCCTCGTCGCGCCCTGGACAAACTTGCGGACTTCGTCAGTGCGCGCGTCATTCCCTGGCAATTTGTCGATGTCATCGAGGTCGATCCCGCCCGGCGCGTCAAACTCCGCATCGAGCACGAGCGCCTCGCCGACCTGCACCCCTCCGATCTGGCTGAGATTCTTGCCGATCTCGCTCCCGCGGAGCGCGACGCCATCTTCAAAACCCTCGACGAGGAAGTCGCCGCCGAAGCCCTCGAAGAAGTCGATCCCAAGCTCCAGAAATCCCTGCTCGAAGCCCTCGACGAAGAACAAATCGCCGATATCGTCGAAGAGATGGACCCCGCCGCGGCTGCCGATCTGCTCAACGAGCTTTCCGACGAACGCTCCGAAGCCATCCTCGAAGAGATGGAGCCGGAAGAGCGTCAGGAGGTCGAGGATCTGCTGGATTTTGACGAGCACTCCGCCGCCGGACGCATGACCACCGCTTTCGTCGCCGTCGATGCCTCAGCCTCCGTCGTGGACGCCATTCGAGCGCTCCGCGAATTCGATGGCGATGTCGAAACCATCTCGGAGATCTATCT
>JAJZHE010000196.1 GCA_021804655.1 Acidobacteriota bacterium | reverse complement strand
TCAATGTGACCAATCGTCCCCACGTTCACATGCGGCTTGCTGCGATCAAACTTTTCCTTCGCCATCTCTCCAAATTCCCTTTCTGAACGCTGTTACCGTTGAACCTGGGGCGCCGGCGTTCCGGCTCCAGCCCCACAAAACCGTGTTTGCCCTGCGCTACCTGCCCTGCGCGCGACCGATGATCTCATCGGCAATCATGCGCGGAGCCTCTTCATAGCGAGCGAACTGCATCGAGTACGATGCGCGTCCCTGCGTGGAAGAGCGAATATCGTTGACGTAGCCAAACATCTCCTTGAGCGGAACAATGGCCTTGACGAGCTGCGAACCTGCCGCATGCTCCAGCGCCTCGATGCGTCCGCGGCGGGAGTTGATGTCGCCGATGATGGTGCCGACAAACTCCTCGGGAACCGTCACTTCGACCGCCATCACCGGCTCCAGAAGAACCGGATTTGCCTTGCGGGCCGCCTCTTTGAAGGCCATCGAGCCGGCGATCTTGTAGGCCATTTCGTTGGAATCGACATCGTGGTAGCTGCCGTCGTAGAGCACGACCGTGATATCGACCATCGGATAACCGGCGAGCACGCCCGTCTCCATCGCTTCGCGAATGCCCTGATCGATCGGCTTGATGTACTCCTTCGGGATCGATCCGCCCTTGATCTCATTCAGGAACTCATAGCCCTTGCCCGGCTCGCTGGGGCCGAGACGAATCTTGCAGTGGCCGTAGTTGCCCGAACCACCGGTCTGGCGAATGTACTTGCCTTCGGCCTCGGCTTCTTTGCGGATCGTCTCGCGGAAGGCGACCTTCGGCTCGCCGACATTGGCCTCGACCTTGTGCTCACGCTTCATGCGATCAACCAGAATCTCCAGATGAAGCTCACCCATGCCGCTGATGATCGTCTGGCCGGAGTCCTCGTCGGTGCGCACCTTGAAGGTGGGATCCTCGTCGGAGAGCTTGCCCAGCGCCAGACCCATCTTTTCCTGGTCGGCTTTGGTCTTCGGCTCGATGGCGACCGAGATGACCGGCTCCGGGAAGGTGATGGCCGAAAGCGCAATGGGAGCCGACGGCGCGCAGAGCGTGTCGCCGGTCTTCAATTCCTTCAAACCGACGCAGGCGCAGATGTCGCCGGCCATGATCTCGGTGATGTCTTCGCGCTTGTTGGCGTGCATCTTGACCAGACGACCGACGCGCTCGGTCTTGCCGGTGCGCGGATTAAGGATCGTGTCGCCGGTGCGCAGGGTTCCGGAGTAGACACGGATGAAGCCCAGCTTGCCGAAGGGATCGTTGATGAGCTTGAAGCCCAGCGCCGAGAACGGCGCATCGTCTTCTGCCTTGCGCGTGAAAATCTCTTCCGGATTCGAAGGATTCAACCCCTCGACCGCAGGAATATCGAGCGGGCTGGGCAGATAATCGACGACGGCGTCGAGCAGCGTCTGGACGCCCTTGTTCTTAAAGGCCGAACCGCAGAGCACCGGGAAGAGCTTCAGCTCCAGCGTGGCCTTGCGCAATCCAGCCTTCAACTGCGCGGCTGTGGGCATCTGGCCGTCGAGGAACTGCACGAGAATATCGTCGTCGGACTCGGCCACCAGCTCGACAAGCTGCATGCGGAAGGCTTCGGCCTTTTTCTGCAGGTCGGCAGGAATCTCTTCGACCGAGTACTTGGCGCCCATCGTCTCGTCGTGCCAGAGGATGGCGCGCATCTCGATGAGATCGACGACCCCGCGGAAACCCGCTTCCGCGCCGATGGGAATCTGAATAGCGACCGGACGCGCGCCCAGGCGCTTGCGGATCGACTCCAGCACCAGCTCAAAGTCAGCGCCATTCTTGTCCATCTTGTTGACGAAACAGATGCGCGGAACGCGGTACTTGTCGCCCTGACGCCAGACCGTCTCGGTCTGCGGCTGCACGCCGGAGACGGAGTCGAAGACCGCGACTGCGCCATCGAGAACGCGCAGGGAGCGCTCGACCTCGGCAGTGAAATCGACGTGACCCGGGGTATCGATGATGTTGATGCGGATGCCGTTCCAGGTGCAGGTGGTGGCGGCGGAGGTGATGGTGATGCCGCGCTCCTGCTCCTGCTCCATGTAATCCATGGTCGCCGTGCCTTCATGCACCTCACCGATACGGTGCGTGATGCCCGTATAGAAGAGGATGCGCTCGGTCGCAGTCGTCTTTCCGGCGTCGATGTGCGCCATGATTCCGATGTTCCGGCAGCGATTCAAAGGTACTGTGCGAGCCACGTCAGTTTCTTCCTTGCGAACACCCGGTTCGCGGTTGCAGATTCATCTTCAGGAGCGGCGGCGCGAGCGCCACCGCTCAAAAACCCAGCGACTACCAGCGATAGTGCGCGAAAGCCTTATTGGCCTCGGCCATGCGATGGACGTCTTCCTTCTTCTTCATCGCCGCGCCACGCCCATTGGCCGCATCGAGCAACTCGTTGGTGAGCTTGTCGATCATGCCCTTTTCGCCGCGCGAGCGACCGTAGGTGATGAGCCAGCGGATGGCCAGCGAGGTGCGACGCTCCGGATTGACTTCAATCGGCACCTGATAGTTGGCTCCGCCGACACGCCGAGACTTGACCTCCAGCAGCGGCTTGCAGTTCTCCCCGGCGCGCTTGAAGAGCTTGAGCGCTTCATCGCCGCCACGCGACTCCAGATTGGTCATCGACTGGTAAAAGATCGTCTGGGCCGTGGATTTCTTCCCGCCCCACATCAGTGAGTTCACAAACTTGGTGACGAGCGTGGAACCGTAGACCGGATCCGGCGCAACTTCCCGCTTGGCAATGTGACCTTTTCTTGGCATCTTTGCAATCCTTTATGGCCGCCGTAGCGCCCGAAACTACTTCTTACCCTTTGCCTTGCCTGCTGCCGCCGCGCCGCCCTTGCCGCGCTTGGCGCCATACTTCGACCGGCTCTGGTTGCGGCCCGCAACACCGACGGAATCCAGAGTGCCGCGCACGACGTGATAGCGAACGCCCGGCAGATCCTTCACGCGGCCGCCACGGATGAGCACAATCGAATGCTCCTGGAGGTTGTGGCCGATGCCGGGGATGTAGGTGGTGACTTCGATTCCATTGGTGAGACGAACGCGAGCGACCTTGCGGAGAGCCGAGTTCGGCTTCTTCGGGGTCTGCGTGTAGACGCGCGTGCAGACTCCACGGCGCTGGGGGCAGGCCTGCAATGCAGGTGAAGCCGTCTTGTATCGAGGAGCCGTGCGCCCCTTGCGAACGAGTTGATTGAATGTAGGCAAAACAGTTGCTCCTTACCGCGATTCCCATTTCACGGCACAACGCGAAGTGAAGCGAAACCCTGCGCACATGGCACAAGGAATAGCTGCTGCTCGCGTCTGCCACTTACCCAATCTCAGACGAAAACCCGGACGGTGACCGCGTGTACTCCAAAATGCCGGAATAACCGATTCCGTTTCCTGAGTTTTGGCCTGCATAGTCCTTCCAGGTGAAGGGTGTCGCAGGCACCGTAGCGAAAATTTCTGTCATTCCATCCTGACAAGGCAGGAACTGCTGGAGTGACGCCGGAGACTATTGAAGAACCCGGCTTTGGCCATCCCGAAATCGATGGGCCGCGCTTTCAGCTTGTTGAGGTTTCCAACCTGCCGGAAGGCGCATTCTGACGAACCTTCTTAATCTATCAAGAAGCTGCCGCAAGGTCAACCCCACGGCAATGCTTTTCTATCGCTGTTATGGGCGGGACATCTTCTCTGTTTACTTTTTTGTTATCAACTCTTTTGTCAGGGGGGAGGGGGGGGGGATTTCTTTTTGCTGAACCGTATGATTCAAATACCCTTGCAGGATTTTCGCCGCATCTTCCATTTTTTAGCTTTGTTGATTATGAAGAACTTATATGCAGCGATAGAGGTTGTGGGCCAGCAGCAGATTCCCTGGGGGAATGACAACCAAAGAAACAAAAACACAAGCAAATGCGAGTGCAACAGCAAGGGTGGGGCAGGAAGCAGAAGGGGTCTGTGAGCGCGGAAGTGGCGCGGACAGAGCCTGCTGGAAGCAGTATGACAGATCAGGGGAAATTCCCCGCCATTTTGGCGAAGTTTTTATTTGCTTTGAAATCATGGCGTTGGATATGTTTTCCACAGACCATGCACTTGACAGACGCTGCATGCTGCTCCTGCGGCCTTGGGTCGCCACATGGATTGGCTGCGCTCCCGTTGGTCGTTGGGGGCGTCTGTTGGGAACGGGAGAACAAGCAGATTCCCTGCGGGAATGACAACAAAAACGCAAAGGCAAAGGCAAGGGCAAAGGCAAAAGCAGATTCCCTGCGGGAATGACAACCAAAAAAGCAAAA
>JAJZHE010000049.1 GCA_021804655.1 Acidobacteriota bacterium | reverse complement strand
CTAGCCCACGCTCCCGCGCAGCTTCACCGTCGTGCGCACGCGATAACTCCCCGCCACATTCGGCGCGAAGACCATCGGAAATCCCCCGGAGAATCCCTCTTCGCGTGCACCGACGGACAATCCCCACCGACGCTTCACCGGATTCAGATCCAGGTCCAGATAACCCGCCGCACGATTCCGAGCATGGTCGCCCAGATTGTTGCTGCGAATGCTGTCGCCATCGGCTTCCATGCCGCCCAGCAGCACTGCGCCGACGCCAAAATTCTGTGTCCGGTGCAGCGAAGCCTGCCACGATCCGTCGATGTGATTATTCTCATACAGCGCCGGATCGGCCCGCACTAGCACAAACTCATCCGTGTGCCGCCGATATCCGTAATCGGCCTCCGTATGCGCGCCCAGCTCCTGGCGAATCGAGCCAAACCATCCCTTCGTCCGCTCCCACGAAGGATAGTTTCCATAGAACTGATTCGCGCCAAACGAGCGGTCGCTACCGGCCACCAGGATATCCGTCAGCCCCAGCCGCGATTCGCGCCACAACTCATCCGAAGCCGTCTCGTTCCGATAGTCGCGGTCATACATGAATCCGGTCGAGAGATTGTGCGTGCCCGTCACGCGCGTGCTCCACCTGCGCCGCATCAGCTCACCCATCAGCGCTTGCTCGTTCTCGCCAAAGCTGCCGAAGCCGGCACTCGCTTCCAGTGAATTGCTGCGCGGCGCAGCCGTCAGAAAATCCACCACACCGCTCAGCGCATCCACGCCATGCAGCGTCGAACCAGCCCCATGCAGCACCTGGATCGAGTCCATCGCCTCCATCGGCAGCGGCAGGTCCAGGTTGTGATGCGCCGTCTGGCTGTCGTTGATGCGAAATCCATTCAGCAACACAAGCGTCTGTTCAAAACTTCCACCGCGCAGTGTGATGTCCGTCTGCGCGCCGCCGGCCCCGCGCTGCTCCAGAAAAATCGAAGCATCGTTGCGCAGCGGATCAAGCGGCGTCGCCAGCATGAACTGCCCCGGATGCAGCGATTCCACTTCCACCACGCGCGCCGACTCTGAAAGCGGAATCGGCGATCCCGCGCCCAGCACAACCACCGTCGTCTGCCCGCCGTTCAAGGAGGTGTTCGCCTTCTGTGCCTCTGGAAGACTGTCGGGCAGCGTATTCGTCTGCGCCAGTCCACACGCGCCCGACGCGCTCAACAGCAACGCGGCGAGCAGGGAAATCCCTTGTTGTCTTCGTACCATTTTTTCGTCTGTCTCAGTTGCTTCGGGCGTTTACAGGATGTAGCGGCTCAGATCCTGGCTCTTCACAATCTCAGCCACCATCTGCCGCACATACACATCGCTGACGAGGAAGATATTTTCCTTGCCTGTCGCCGTTTCGCGCTCCACATACGGCAAAGGTGTGGTCGTCTCTGCCTTCACCACTTCCGCTACCTTTTGCTGCTGCTCTGCGTCCGTTGCCGCGCGCGCCAGGTCAGGAGCCAGAAAGCTGATCTCCTCCAGAACGCGCTCCATGATCGTATGTAGTCGCCGCGCACCAATGTTCTCTGTCGTCTCATTCACGCGAAAGGCAAACTCGGCCATCTCGCGCAGCGCCTCGGGCGTAAACTCCAGCCGGATGCCCTCCGTCTCCAACAGCGCCGTGGATTGTCGCGTCAGCGACGACTTCGGCTCTGTCAGAATGCGCAGAAAATCCTCCACCGTCAGCGACTGCAACTCCACCCGAATCGGAAAACGTCCTTGCAGTTCGGGAATCAGATCCGAAGGCTTTGAGACATGAAACGCTCCGGCAGCGATGAATAAAATGTGATCCGTACGCACCATTCCATAGCGCGTATTCACCGTCGTTCCTTCCACAATCGGCAGTATGTCGCGCTGTACGCCCTCGCGTGAAATATCCGGCCCGTGGCCGCCTTCACGCCCGGCTATCTTGTCAATCTCATCCAGAAAGACGATCCCGTTCGTCTCCACGCGCTCCACGGCCACGCGCGTCACTTGATCCATATCAATCAGCCGACCTTCTTCTTCCTGGATCAGATAATCGAAGGCTTCGTTCACCTTCATCTTCCGCTTGCGCGTGGCGCCGCCAAAGATATTCGGCAACATATCCTTGAGGCTCATGTCCATCTCGTCCAGGTTCTGGTTGCTGATGATCCCGAACTGCGGAGTATTGCGCTCACGCGTCTCCAGTTCCACCATGCGGTCATCCAGCTTGCCCTCGCGAAACTGCTGCCGCAGCTTTTCGCGTGTCCGCGCATAGCTCTCCGCACCCGGCAGCGTCAGTTGACCCTCAGCCTCGGGCTGCTGCACCTCAGGCGGCGGCGGCAACAGCAGGTCCAGCAGACGATCTTCAGCGTTCTGCTCTGCCTTATCTTCCACCTCTTCCAGTCGCTCTTCGCGCACCAGGTCGATGGCGATCTCCACCAGATCGCGCACCATCGACTCGACATCGCGGCCCACATAGCCCACCTCGGTGAACTTGCTCGCCTCTACCTTCAGAAACGGCGAATTCGTCAGCTTCGCCAGCCGTCGCGCAATCTCCGTTTTGCCCACGCCTGTCGGCCCGATCATGATGATGTTTTTCGGCATGATGTCGTCAGCCAGATCCGGCGGCAGCTTCTGTCTGCGCGTACGATTGCGCAGCGCCACAGCCACGGCACGCTTGGCCGCGCGCTGGCCCACAACATGCTTGTCCAGCTCCGCCACAATCTCGCGTGGCGTCAACTCTTCCAGCACAATCTCCTGATCGTCCGCCACTCCGGGCAAGGTAATCGCCATAGTCTCCACACACAAGCCGAGCACCCATGCGCTCTTAGGCCTGCAACTCCTCAATCGTGATCTTGTCGTTGGTATAAATGCAGATTTCGCCCGCGATGCGCAGCGATTTTTCCACAATCTCGCGCGCGCTCAGCTCGGTATTTTCCAGCAGCGCGCGTGCCGCCGCCGTGGCATAACTGCCACCGGACCCAATCGCCGCTATCGGCTCATCCGGATCGATCACATCGCCGGAGCCGGAGATCAAAAACGTCTGCCCCGCATCGGCCACAATCAGCAACGCCTCCAGATTGCGCAACATCTTGTCGGTGCGCCAGTCCTTGGCCAGTTCCACAGCCGAACGACCGAGGTTGCCGCTGAACTGCTCCAGCTTTGCCTCAAACCGCGCAAACAGCGAAAACGCGTCCGCCGTCGAACCTGCAAATCCGGCCAGAATCTTCTCCTGATACAGCCGCCGAATCTTCTTCGCCGTATGCTTCAGCACATGATCGCCCAGTGTTACCTGTCCGTCTGCGGCCATTACCACCTTGCCGTTACGCCGCACACACACCACTGTCGTCGAACGAATCCGCTGCCGGTTGCGCGCCTCCGCAACAACGCCCGCTGAATTCATTTCGAGCCTTCCGGTCTCTGTCAAGCTACGTCCCGGCGTCCTGCTGTTTCCCACGGAAAATCTCCCGCCCTGTTCTGTTTTGCCGCATGAATCCTTGGCTTCCGCGCTTACGGCATAAGACTTGATTGTATCGTAGTGGCACCACATGCACCCTCAGCACGGAAGTCGCTTTCACCCAACTTGCGCTTGATAACCTGAACGCATCAAGCGGACGCAGTTGTGCTTTGATCGCTCAAGCGATGAACTCGCTGAGGTTGTACGCCGTGAATGCACCGGATCGTCGTGCCCTCGTCCCAAACTCCATCCACAGCGTCGCGGTCCTTGCTACATCCATCACACATCTTTCTGCTCGGACGGAACAAGTGACGCAGACACGCGCCTCCAACGGCATGCTTTCTCGCGCTCGGGGGAAAACAGGTGAACGCGTCTCGGCGTCTGGCGCGAACGGCGACCATCCGGGCAAACCCAATCGCAAGGAAGATCAATCCATTGCGCTGATCCGCCAGGCCATCGAAAGCGGCATCGACTTCATGAACAACCGTATGGTTATCGCCAGCGAGTCTTTCGGATGACAAAGCTTGACGGACGCACCGAAGCCGCCGAACTGGGTTAGCCGCCTCCGTGCGATGGCCTCGCTCTCACTTCCTCAGGCTCCATCTCCTCACGCCGCTTCGAAGCCCGCCAACGCTCCGGGCGCATCCAACGCTCGCGCCGACGAAGCCCCTCTTTGACGCTGCAAAGTCTCATTTCCCGTTCTGTTCACGTTGTCAAAAATCTTTGAAGTAAATCCGATTTGACCCCTTTGCGGGCTGGACAGTGGCTTTCCGAGTGGCTACCGTCAGACTGTCAGTGGCTGCGCACCCTCAGCCGCTAGCTAAAACTGCCCTAACAATTGAGGTCACTATGCGTACTGCTTCTCTCCTGAAATCCGCTCCCGCCGCTCTCGTCCTCTGTGTCTCTGCTGCGCTCATCACCAGTTGCTCCAGCGGCGGCATGTACGGCTCCATGTCATCATCCGGCTCCGGATCAACGATGGCCAACAACAGCGTGCTCAACCAGCTCGTCACCGTCCAGACCGTCGGCTCCACCGTAGATCCCGTGAACGGTGACAACAATCCCTACGGACTCGCCATCGAGCCGGTCACCGCCGGTACCGAGACGATGGGCAACCTCATGGTCTGCAACTTCAATGACTCGATGGGCAACGCCGGCAACGGCACTACCATGGTCCAGCTCTCGCCGATGCCCGGCTCCAAGCCCACGCGCTTCGCTCAGGATCCCAGCCTGAAAGGCTGCGACGCCATCGCCATCAACACCAAGGCCGGTTTCCCCTGGGTCGCCGCATACACCGCTATGGATAACCCCATCGTCAGCACCTCTGGCTCGGTCGTCAACACGCTCGCGACCGCTTACACGTGGATGCACCCCTGGGGTCAGGTCTATGCTGTTCCCGCCGCGACACTCACCATGGCCGTCCCGACCTTCTACGTGACGGATGCCGGCGATGGCTCCGTCGTCGCCATCCGCATCACCAGCTCTGGCTTCATGTTCCAGAAAATTGCCAAGGGATTTCCCACCAACCTCACCTCGGCTTACGGCATTCTCGCGCCTGCCGGACTCACCTATGACCAGCCGTCGGATACGCTCTACGTCGTCTCCAGCGACACCAACAGCATCGTCGCGCTGACCAACGCCTCCACGCTCACCGACGGCGGCATCACCGTCGGCGGCACAGCCTCCACCGGCCTCAGCTTCACTGGTCCCATGGCTAGCCACGCTAAGGTCATCTACAACGGTTCCCCGCTGAACTACCCCGTCAGCATGGCCGAGCTGTACAACGGCGACCTCATCGTCGGCAACACCGGCGACAACAACATGATCGAGATCACGCCCACCGGACTCGTCGTCGCCACCAAGCTCGTCGACAGCGGCAGCGCCGGAGCCATCTTCGGCATTGCTACCGCCGGCACCAGCGTTGATACTCAGGTCATTTTCTTCAATGACGACAACACGAACTCCGTCGTTGCCATCAGCCTCGCCGGCTCCACAGCTTCGATGGGTGGATCGTCGTCGGGTAACCCATACACGAAGAACAAGGGCATGTAAAAGCGAGTTACAGAGAACGTTGAGGCGCATAGCCTTCATGGAAGACCCGCATGATTCCTGGCGGGTCTTCCTTTTTGTGGCTTTCAGCAATGATTGAAGATGCCTTAAAACTCCTCACCAAACGCGACCTCTCCCTCAACCGCCGACTGATAAGCGGAGACGCGACGCTCAAAGAAATTCGTCAACTCCTGCACATCCTGAAGCTCCATGAACGCAAACGGATTCTTCGTCTTGAAGACCGGATCGATGCCCAGGCGCTTCAGTCGCGCATCCGCCACATAGCCCAGATATTGGCGCATCTCGCGCAGCGAAAGCCCGGCTACACCAGCGGCAAGCAGGTCTTCGGCAAATTGCACTTCAGCATCCACCGCCTCCTGCAGCATCGTCACAATCTGCCGCTCCAGGTCTTCGTCCCACAGATCAGGCTCCTGCGCGCGCACCACATTCACCACTTCAAAGGCAAACTCCAGATGGCAGCTTTCATCACGAAAAACCCAGTTGGTTCCCGCCGCCAGTCCATGCAGCAGCCCGCGCGAACGGAAGTAATACACATAGGCAAAAGCCGCAAAGAAAAACAGTCCTTCAATGCACGAGGCAAAGCAGATCAGATTCAGCAAAAACTGACGCCGGTCCTCGCGTGTGCTCAGCTCGTCCAGCTTCTGGATCGAGTCCATCCACTTCATGCAGAAGTCGGCTTTCTTCGCAATTGAAGGAATGTTTTCCACCGCCGCAAAGGCTGCCGCACGCTCATCCGGATCGGGCACATAGTTATCCAGCAGCGTCAGGTAAAACTGCACATGCACAGCTTCCTCAAACAACTGCCGCGACAGATACAGCCGCGCCTCGGGCGAGTTGATGTGCTTGTAGAGATTCAACACCAGGTTGTTCGACACGATGCTGTCACCGGTGGCGAAAAACGCCACCAACCGCTGAATCACATGCACTTCGGACGGCGTAATCTTCTGTCGCAGATCCGCCAGATCGGTCTGAAAATCGATCTCTTCCACCGTCCATGTGTTCTTGATGCCGTCGCGAAACATCTCATAGAAGACGGGAAACCGCATCGGACGCAGCGTCAGGCAAAGCCCTGGATCCAGAATGTGTGTCGGCGGCGCCACCGAGCTGCGCCGAACGGGTGCTGCGGGAATTACAGTTGCCATGGTTCTCTCACCTCATTTTTCAACTTCAAATCCTCAGTTTTTGCGCGCCTGCCTGGCGGCTCACTGGCACGCTTCGCAGGAGTCGGGATTTTCCAGCGAGCAGGCAACTGCGGCCTGTGCGCTCACCGCACTCCGCGCCGTCGCCGACTGTACCGTCGTCTTCGCAATCTTTGTCGCCGGCCGTGAGCGCAGATAGTACGTCGTCTTCAAGCCCTGCTTCCACGCATACATATACATCGACGACAACCGGCCAATATTCGGCGACTCGACGAACAGGTTCAGCGACTGCGCCTGATCGATATAAGCTCCGCGAGCAGCCGCCATATCGATCAGCCCGCGCATCGGAATCTCCCACACCGTCCGATACAGCAGTTTCAAATCTTCCGGAAGTTCTTCGATGCCCTGCACCGATCCCTCACCGAGCTTGAGACGTGTACGGATTGTCTCTGTCCACAGGCCGCGCTGCTTCAAATCTTCAATCAGATAGCGGTTCACCTGCAGGAACTCACCCGACAATGTCTCCCGTTTGAACAGATTGGAAATCTGCGGCTCGATGCACTCATAGCAGCCCACAATCGAGGCAATCGTCGCCGTTGGAGCAACGGCAATCACCAGCGAGTTGCGCACGCCGGACTTGAGCACGCGCGCGCGCAGCGCATCCCATCGTGCCGCATCCTTCGGCTGGATTCCCCACAGATCAAACTGGAATTCACCCCTGGACAGTCGCGTCTCGCTGAATCGCTCATGCGCTCCAGCAACCTCTGCAAGCTCTACAGAAGCTGTCATCGCATGAAAGTAAATCTCCTCCTGAATCTGCGTCGATATCTCCTGCGCCGCGGCAGAGTCAAAAGGCAGGCGAAGCTGGAAGAAGACATCCTGCAAACCCATCACACCCAGCCCCACCGGCCTCCACTGCGCATTCGAGGTCGCCGCCTGCCGCACCGGATAGAAATTGATGTCGATCACGCGATCCAGCATCGGGATCGCCGTGCGCACCGTCCTGCCCAGCTTCTCAAAATCGAAAACCGGATTGCCCGCTGTATCCGTCGTCACGTGCCGACCCAGGTTGATCGATCCCAGGTTGCACACTGCGGTCTGATCCTTCGACGTAACCTCGGTGATCTCCGTGCACAGATTCGACAGATGGACCACGTTGCCCGGCGCTCCCGTCTGGTTGCACTTCAGGTTTGTCGCGTCCTTAAACGTCATCCACCCATTGCCTGTCTCCGCCAGCGTGCGCATCATCCGCGCGTAGAGCTCCCGCGCCTTCACCTGCCGTTTCCACAGCTTGGCTGCCTCGGCCTCTTCATACGCTTTGCGAAAATCCTCACCAAAAAGATCCGGCAGTGTCGGCACGTCCTTGGGATCGAAGAGCGACCACATTCCGTCGGCCTCCACGCGCGCCATAAACAGGTCCGGAATCCAATTCGCGAGGTTCAGGTTATAGGTGCGCCGCGCGCCATCGCCCGTGTTGTCCTTCAACTCCAGAAACGACTCCACATCCGCATGCCAAGGCTCCAGATAGACGCAGCAGGCTCCCTTGCGCTTGCCGCCCTGGTTCACCGCCGCCACGGATGCGTCCAGCGTCCGCAGCCACGGCACAATGCCATTCGACAGCCCATTGGTCGCGCGAATCAGCGAACCCTCCGAACGCACACGATGAAACGCCAGCCCGATGCCACCGGAAAACTTTGACAGCAGCGCCACGTTTTTGTAGGTGTCATAGATGCTCTCCAGCGAATCAAGCGGCGAGTCATGCAGATAACAGGACGACATCTGCGGATGCTTTGTGCCGGAGTTGAACAGGGTCGGCGAAGACGGCATGTAGTCGAGCGAAGCAATCAGCCGATAGAAATCAATCGCCTCCTGCGGCGACCCTGCCAACCCGCACGCCACGCGCAGAAAGAAGTACTGCGGCGTCTCAATCACATGTCGTCCCAGCGGATCGCGCAGCAGATAGCGGTCATACACCGTGCGCAGCCCAAAATACTCAAAACGATCCGAGAATCCCTCGTCCACAGCATGGTTCAGCTTGCGCGCATGCATCGCCACAAAGTCCGCCGTCGCCGCGCTCACCACGCCTTCCTGGTGTCCGTAGGCAATGGCCTGCGAAAACGAATGTAGATTCTGCCCACCCACTTCCTTCACGATCGTGCCCAGCAACAGGCGCGCAGCCAGCCGCGAGTACTGCGGCTCTTCAGCAATCAGCGCCGCCGCCGTGTCAATCGAGATCGCATCCAGCTCCCGTGTCGTCGCGCCATCGTACAGGCCGCCGATCGTCTTCGAGGCTACGCGTATCGCGTCCACATGCGACAGCCCCACGCAGCAGCGCTCCACCGCGCGCACAATCTTGTTCACGTCCACCGGCTCCAGCGAGCCGTTGCGCTTCTTCACGTGCATCACGGCGACTTCTTCACGCGCCGGAAACGCCGGATCAAGCTCCGAGAGGCTGGTCTGCAAATGCGCTGCTTCTGTCGTCGTGGCCATCGTTCCATCTCCTTGTGCGCTTTGCCGCGCAGACAAGCGATGCTGAACGTGACCCGACTGGCCACATCGCTGCATCGCCTCCCCGCGGAGGCGCAGTCAACTGCACTCATGGCAGGTCTTCGGACTTGGCAGGCACCCTACTCACCTGACTTCCCGGCGCTCGCGCCAGTGTCCTCTCAGGCTTTCGTTCCTGCTCACCGCTGCGGGGCAGTTCCGGACTCGCGCCGGATTCCCTTTTCACTCCGGCACAACCCGGAGCACCATGAATATGCCTACACTATCTTGCGTCGCATCATTTAGCAAGCTCTATATCTTGCGCAAACTGTGGAAAAGCAGGCTGTCCGCTTGAACGCCATCGGGAACAAGCTTCTGCCCAATTTGACACGAAATTCATTTCTGCTATCTTTCTTATTCAGAGAGGTGTTCTTCAGCCTCCGGTGATTCACGCTCAACATGCCGACTGTGCCTCCGTTCTCCGCTCCCGAGAGAGATCGAAATCTCTGAGGAGACACAACCCATGAATCCCCATTCACGATTCAAATCCATTCTTTTGCCGTCCACCTTTTTTGCATGCGGCGTGTTCGTCCTTGCACTCTGCATCTCCGCGTGCAGCGGAGGCGGCTCCGGCACATCCACCACTGCTTCCAGCATGGGCACAGTCAGCACATCGCTCAGCGACCCGGCCACCTGCCAGGCTCCAGACGGCCAGTTCTCCCATGTTTACGTCACCGTCACCGACGTACAGGCGAGCACCAGCGCAACCGCTTCCAGCTCGGGCAGCGGATGGGTCGATCTCACGCCCAGCCTTTCCAGCGCCCCGAAGCAGATTGACCTGCTCGGTCAGGCCAACAATCAATGCTTCCTGGCCATGCTCGGCGATAACGTGGAGTTGCAAGCAGGCTCCTATCAGCAGATTCGCCTCATCCTCGCCGACAACAGCATGAGCCTCAGCAACAACGCCTGTGGCAGCGCAGCCAACTGTGTCGTACTCACCTCCGATGGCAGTGTCCACACCTTGCAGCTTTCCAGCGAAGCGCAAACCGGCATCAAGATTCCATCCGGCCAGATCGCTTCCGGCGGCTTCACCGTCCAGGCCGGTCAAACCGAAGACCTGGATATCGACTTCAACACCTGCTCCTCCATCGTCGAAGAAGGCAATGGCCAGTTCCGCCTCAAACCGGTTCTGCATGCGGGTGAAGTCTCCACCACGTCCAGTTCCATCAACGGCAAAGTCTACGATGCGGCCACCGGCAATCCTGTCAACGGCTCCGGCACCGTCTCGCTGGAACAGAAGGATTCAACCGGCGTCGATCGGGTTGTCATGTCTACAACCGTGGCCGCCGACGGCTCCTTCGTCTTCTGCCCACTCCCGGCTGGAAACTATGATGTAGTCGCCGTCGCCACGCGCGCCGACGGCACGATCTACGCGCCTTCCATCGTCACCGGCGTAGCCACCGGCAGCACCACAGGAACCATCCTGATGCACGCGCCGACGGTCTCCGCGCCCACCAGCACGGCTACGGTGAAGGGGCTGATTACTTCGCAGAACAGCTCCATGGCTGGCACCATCGCCGACATTCAGCTCAGCACTCTGGAGACGGTCAGCTCCACCATGTACACCATTCCGCTTCCGCCGACCTCCATGCAGCAGTCGGCGACGCTTTCGCTGGAGACAGCAGCCTCGGCTGGAACCACCGTCTGCCCCACCGGCACTGACTGCTCGGCTTACGCGATGCAGCAGGCCTCCGGCGGAGCCTACATCGGAGCATGGTCCGCCAGCGGCGCCACGCTCACACAGAGCGCTCCGCTTGCCAGCTACGTCCTCGATGGAGAGGCATTCGTCCAATCCTCTGGCGGAACTGCCGACTGCTCCCCAAGCGAGTTGCAGTCGACAGCCTATGCACTGACGGGCACGGGTCCGTACGCGGTCGCAGCCAGTACTCTGGCATTCACTTCGTGCCAGTAGAGCATTTTTGCTCAGAGTGTTTACACCTGAAACCCTTTCTGTGTGGCTTTTCCTCCATGAAAAGCCACACAAATAACTCTCGACTGGATCGACAAGGAGCGAAAATGATCTAAAATCCGGAAGACATCCTCGTGCAGTTGGGCCGATCTCCGCCCAACTGCACGATTTGTCCGTCACAGTTTGCCCGGACCGACACGCATCGCCACCACTTCAGCACCCGCGGCATGCGACTGCAAGCTCGTCGTCCGCAGCAGAATCTCAAACGGAGCCAGAGCGCCATCCGCCTGCTTCGCCTTTTGCAACACGCTCTGCATCCCTGCCGACCCCATCACAAAATCCGCCGCCGACTGCGTCCCCGCCACATCCAGACCCTCCAGCAACAGAACCCATCCCTTGCCGCTCAGGTTCCGTTCAAAAGCCACAATTCCCCATGTTTCGTGCTGTGCCTCGTTCCAGTGGCTCTCATACCGCTTCGCCTCGCCCGGCAGTGGCGAGCGATTGACCACTGAAGCTCCGCGCATGCCAGCCAGCGGAACAATGCTGAAGTTCTGCGGACCATCCACCAGCGCCGACCACGGATTGCTCAGCAACGAGCCGATCAGGACCACATTCTTCTCGCGCAGATCATCCAACCGCAGATCACGCGGAAACCGCAACGCTGCTCCATGCGCCGGATACTCCGGCAGGCGCATGATCTCCGCGGAGATCTGCGCGCTGGCAAAGTCGGTGAACTCCTGCGTGCGCAGATCGTTCTCCGTCTGCGCATTCATTTCGCCCGACGATTGCGCCTGCCCACCGCCCTGCATGTAATCCGCCACCGGAATGCTGGTCTGTGCCGCATCTTCCATCAGGTTGAATCCGGCATCCGCGGGAACGACGTAGGTTTCACTGCCCGCTGCAAATATCTGCAACCATAACGCGTGCGAAACGGGTGCGGTCGTTTGCGCTTCTCGCAACGCGCTTCCTGCACGCACATTCATCCATCGCTGGGTAATCAGACCAGCCACCAACGCCGTAGCCAACGTCCATGCGGCCAGCGCAATTCCCCATCCAGCCTGACGATGCCGTCCGCCACGCACCACCATACCGGCTTCGTCTCGTCCCGCTGCCCCTCGATCCTCGTTTTCATGAGCGCGCGCAGCTCCGATCCTTCCATTGATCGCCAGTTCCGGCATCCCCGTCGCAGCAATTGTCTGCGCTGCCTCTTCGTTCCTTGCGAGGAACCGCGGCACATAACCGCCTGTTGGAATCTCCAGCCGCAGCGGCTCGTCCCGGCCATCCTCGGCAAAATACACATCCAGACGACGACGCAGTTGGCGCGCGTAATTCCGGACGATGTTGTCATCCTCCGTGCGATATCCACGTGGCCGCGCAAAGACGGCCACGCCAATCTGGTGCTCGCTCAGCAGCGAAGCGCGATCCGCCAGGACTTCCTCGACGACATACATCAGAAACCGGCACAGCAGCCTGGACCGCGCAAATCCGCCGCTGGCCACAATACGCTGCGCCAGCAGCCACCGCGCATCGGTGCGGCTCACGCGCTCATCCACGTCCAATGTTTTTGCAGCCACTCGCATCGAAGAGGTGCCCACCGGCTTCCCATCCCCATCTCTTGCCACAGTCCGCTTGAAATCCTTCTCTCAACATAGTCCCCGAGTATGAACGGCCCATGAACCAAGCGCGGAACAGGCGGTTTCACATGAATTTCATCTTTGCGCCAACATACACGCCCATCGATATTTGCTGGCGGCTTTACCCCTGTTCACCCCCGTGTAGAGCCAGGGTTTACCCGTTTTCCAGCACCTTGTCCAACGCCATGATGAATGCACGCGGCACACATTCACTTCCGTTTGCCGTCAAGGAGCGCCATCATGCACGCACATCCTCACGTATCCGAATGCAGAAAACCATCTTCAACGAAAATCGCGAGTCTTTTCTGTGCCGCCCTCTTCACTTTGCTTGCCTTCGCTGGCTTCACTGCACAAGCTCAGGTCAACACGGGCAGCCTCAGCGGACAGATCACAGACAGCTCCGGCGCGGCCGTCGCAGGCGCACAGGTCTCCATCGTCGACCCCTCCACCGGCTATACCCGCACTGAAAAGAGCCAGCCGGACGGTCAATACCAGATGCCCAATCTGCCCATCGGCGTTTACACGCTTTCGGTCTCCGCGCCCGGCTTCGACGTTGAAAAAGAATCGGTCACGATCAATGTTGGTGCCCGCGCCCGCGCCGACCTCCACATGCGCGTCGGCTCTGAAAGCCAGACCGTTCAGGTCACCGCCCAGGACAACGCACTGGCCCGCGACGACGCCTCCATCAGTTCCATCGTCACCCAGGACACCATCACCGAAACCCCGCTCTTTCTACGCAACTGGGATGACCTTCTGCGCGTCGTGCCCGGCGTCCAGATCAACCGCTACACCAACCAGGCCGGCTCCACCGCCGCCGGACGCACCGGCGATTTCAACGTCAACGGCGTCCACTCGCTGCAAAACAACTTCATCCTCGACGGCATCGACAACAACACCTTTTCCGAAAACGTCCAGGAGCTGAGCACCGAAGCCGCGCACCCCTCCGTCGACGTCATCGCCGAGTTCAACGTCATCACTAACCCTTATTCCGCCGAGTACGGACGCGCACCCGGCGCCGTCGTCTCCGTCAACACCCGCAGCGGAACCAACCAGATTCACGGCACCGCCTACGAGTACGTCCGCAACCAGTTCTTTGACGCCTTCGATTACTTCTCCAAGCAGTCCCTCAAAGCCAAGGCCGAGGACAACCAGAATCAATTTGGCGGCAGCCTCGGCGGACCGATCCTCCGCAATCGCCTCTTTTTCTTCGGCAACTACGAGGAAACCCGCATCAAGCAGGGTGTCTCGCGCGTCGCCACCGTGCCGCTCGACAACGAGCGCGTGGGCAACTTCAGCCCCGCCGCTGCCGCAGCCGACGGCATCTCGCCCTACCCGACCATCTATGACCCAACCACCTGCTCCACGCCCTACAACCTGAAAAGTGGCGGCTGCCAGCCCTATCCGAACAACCAGATCCCCTCCAGCCAGATCGACTCTTCCGTCAGCGCTCTCATGGCTCTGTTTCCCGAGCCAAACTTCAAAAACGGCGCAGCGAACTATCCCGAGCTGAACAATTACTCCCGCACCGGCGCGCTCACCGACTTCAACGGCAGTCTCGACACCCGCGTCGACTGGACCGCCTCGCCTGTCGATACCGTCTTCGCCCGCTTCAACTACTTCAACCGCACCCGCGACATTCCCGGCTACTTCGGCGGACTCGCCGACGGCAGCGCCACCTCCGCCTGGGGCAACCAGATCCTCAAAGGCGCAAGCCTCGTCCTCGGCTGGACGCGTGTCCTCAGCCCGACCATGGTCAACGACTTCCGCTTCGGCTGGGTCCGCGACTACTCCTTCGCCGAGCAGCAGCCCTTCACCCTCTCCCAGAACGCCAGCCAGTTCGTCCCGGGCATCCCCGACAACCCCGCCATCGGCGGCGGCGTGCCGCTCACTGCTTTCACCAACAAAACCTTCCTCGGCTCGCCCGATTATCTGCCCAAGCAGCAGGTTCCCATGCTCTATCAGTACGTCGACACCCTCTCCTGGACCCACGGCAACCAGACCCTCAAGGTAGGGGCCAACCTCTACGCGCCCATGCGCAACCTCTTCCAGGACGAGCCGGGCACACGCGGCGACCTCACCTTCACCGGCATCTTCACCGGCCTCTCCTATGCCGACGGACTCATCGGAGCCACCGAATACACCCAGCTCACCAACGTCTTCTTCGTCGACCAGCGCATGTGGATGGCCTCCGGCTACGTCGAGGACGACTGGAAGGCAACACCCCGTCTGACCCTCAACCTCGGCCTGCGCTACGACTTCAACACGCCCGCCTACGAGGGTCAGAATCGCATGGCCAACTTCAATCCCGCTGGAGTCGGCTCGCTCGTCTTCGCCAAATCCGGCTCCCTCTATGACCGCACCCTCGTCCACCCCAACACCACGGACTTCGCTCCGCGCATCGGCGTCTCCTTCGCTCTCGACAACAACACCGTACTCCACGCTGGCTTCGGCATGTACTACACCGGCCTTGAGCGCATCGGCAGCGAAAACCAGCTCGCTGAAAATCCACCCAACCTCATCAACAAAACCCTGGCCAGCAACAGCCACCCCGTCCTCAAACCCTCCGTCGGCTTCCCGTCCAACTTCCTCAATCCCAGCACCATCAACTTCAACCAGCTTCAAAACTTCCACATTCGTTCCGAGAATCCCAATCTCGCGCCGCCCACCGTCAAGCAGTGGAGCGTCGGCATCCAGCGTCAGGTCGGCCCAGACTGGCTCGCCGAACTCGACTACGTCGGCACCCACTCCAGCAACCTCGACGTCCTGCGCAACTACAATCAGGTGCTCATCTCCGGCAACCAGGTCGTCACCAGCGCCAGCGCGCCCGGCGGCACCGTCCCCTACGCTGACTTCGGACAGGTCGAGTACATGGACTCCATCGGGCGCGGCAACTACGACGGCCTTCAGGCATCGCTCGTCCGGGCCATGAAAAACGGCCTCAGCGTCCGCGCCGCCTACACCTACTCCCACGCCCTCGACAACGCGCCCGAAGAGCTGGAGTCCAACTCCGGCGACGCGCCCAACGGACGCAACAACTACGCCTGGTACGGCAACGCAGACTTCGACGTCCGCAACCGCATCTCCGCCACCTACGTCTATCTCTTCCCCTTCGGGCGCGGGCGCGCCATGCTCCAGCACGGCCCCGCAAGCTGGATCCTCGGCGACTGGCAGACCTCCGGCGTCTACACCTACTACAGCGGCCATCCCTTCACCGCCAACTGGGGCAGCGAAAGCAGCCTGCTCGACGCCTATGGCTTCGCCACCGCCGTTCCCAACGTTGCCGCACCGGTCCACTACCTGAAGAGCCAGGAGTGCTGGTTCTATGACAACCTGAATCCCAATTGCAAGTCCACCGGCAACGCCTCCACGCCCTACACCGATCCCGGCAAATACAACATCGGCAACAGCGGACGCAACACCCTCGTCGGCCCGCCGACCGACCTCTTCGACTTCGCGCTGATCCGCGAAATCCCCATCACCAACCGCTGGTCCAGCGAGTTCCGCTGGGAGGTCTTCAATCTCGCCAACCACGCCGTCTTCGGCCAGCCCAGCGGCAACGTCAGCAACAGCAGCGCCGCCGCCATCACCACACTCTCCGCCGACCCACGCGTCATGCAGTTCGCCCTGCGCGTAAGCTGGTAACCACCCATCCACCTCAGCCACGCGGACGCAAATCCGCGTGGCTCAGCCCCATCCGCCCATCTCACCCTTGCGCTGAATCGCCGATTTTCCTGCCTCTTGCCGTTGCATTTGCTCTTGCTCTTGCCTTTGCTCTTGCCTTTGCTTTTGCCGTTGCTTTTGCCGTTCTTGTTGTCATTCCCGAAGGGAATCTGCTTTTGCCGTTGCTTTTGCCGTTGCTCAGCCTCCTCCACAAAGCA
>JAJZHE010000195.1 GCA_021804655.1 Acidobacteriota bacterium | reverse complement strand
GCCGACCTCAGCGCGCGCAGGTCCTCCGCCGTGCTGCAAATCCTCGGCAGTCCCAGCAGCGAGCGCGGCGGATCGTCCGGATGAATGCACAGCCGCACCCCAAGCTCCTCGGCCACCGGAGCCACCGCGCGCAGAAACTCGCTCACATTCGCGCGAAATCCCTCGCCACCCAGCTCGCGATAGACCGCAATCGACTCTCGCACATATTCCAGCGAATACACGTCCTTCGATCCCGGCAGCCCCGCCAGAACAATCCGCATCAGATCGGCTCGTTCGCCTTCACCCATCCCCCGGAAGCGCTCGCTCGCCGCGCGCTGCATCTCCGCATCCCACTCCGCTTCGGCACCCTCGCGCCGCAGCACAAACAAGTCGAAGGCCGCCATCGTCGTCTCATCCAGCCGCATCGTCACCGAGCCATCTTCCAACACCCAGCCCAGGTCCGTGCGCAGCCAGTCCAGCACCGGCATCGCGTTGTAGCAGACCACGCGAACGCCCGCCTGCGCCAGCCTGCGCAGCGACGTGATGTAGGCGTCGATATGTTCGCGCCACGCGCCCGTGCGCCGCTTGATCGTCTCGCTCACGTTCACGCTCTCCACCACGCTCCACGTCAAGCCCGCGGCTTCGATTGTCTGCCGCCGCTCTTCAATCGCCTCCAACGGCCACGCCACGCCCGGCGCAAAATCATGCAGCGCGCTCACAATTCCGCGCGCGCCCGCCTGCCGCGCCTCGCGCAGCGAAACCGGGTCCTGCGGTCCAAACCATCGCCACGTCGCTTCCATCGCCACCAGCCCCCAGCTCGCGCAAATCCTGCTCACCGCAAAATTCTGCTCTCCTGAAAAACTCCGCTCACAGCGAAACGCCGCGCTTCCACGGAATGAAGTCGTCCTGCCGCAGAGCCTCGGCCTTTGTCAGCCTGCGCCCGCTTGCCACCTCGATCATCTCCGTCAGAATCTGCTCGCCCATCGCCTCCACCGTCGCCTCGCCGCGCAGGATCGCGCTCGTGTCCACGTCGATGATGTCCGGCATGTGCTCGGCCAGCCGCGCATTGGTCGCCAGCTTCATCACCGGCGCAATCGGATTGCCCGTCGGCGTTCCCAGTCCGGTCGTAAACAGCACCAGATTCGCTCCCGCGCCCACCTGCCCGGTCACCGCTTCCACGTCGTTGCCCGGCGTACACAGCAGCGTCAGTCCGGCGCGCCGCACATACTCCGGATAATCCAGCACATCGGCCACCGGAGCCGTGCCGCCCTTGCGCGCCGCCCCCGCCGATTTCATCGCATCCGTCAGCAGCCCGTCGCGAATGTTGCCCGGCGATGGGTTCATCTCAAAGCCCGAATGCACCGCACGCGCGCGCGCCTCATACGCCCGCATCAGGTTCGCAAACCGCTCCGCGGCCTCCGTCGTCTCGCAGCGATCGATCAGTTCCTGCTCCACGCCGCACAACTCCGGAAACTCCGACAGAATCGTCCGCCCGCCCAGTGCCACAACGAGGTCCGAGAGATGCCCGATCGCCGGATTCGCCGAAATTCCGCTGAACCCATCCGATCCGCCGCACTTCAACCCCACCGTCAGAGCGCTCAGCGGCGTCGGCTCGCGCCGCGCCTCGTTCGCCTTCACCAGCGCGGCAAAGGTCTCGGCAATCGCGCGCTCCAGCAGCGCCTGCTCCGTACCTGCTTCCTGCTGCGAAAACACCAGCACCGGCTTGCCCGTCTCGGCGCGCTTTTCCAGTTCCTCGCGCAGCATCGTCGGCTGCGCATGCTGGCATCCCAGGCTCAGCACCGTCGCTCCCGCCACGTTTGGATGATGAATATAGCCCGCCAGCAGCCCACACAGCGCCCGCGCATCGTCCCGCGTTCCGCCGCAGCCACCCTGATGCGTCAGAAATCGGATTCCGTCGATCTGCGCAAAGACACGCTGCGCGCCAGGCCGATTTGCATCCCATTCCGCCGTCTGCTCTGCCCCTCTCAGCTTCGCTGCCAGCCTGCGCACCTGCGCGCGATGCGCATTCGTGCGCGCGTAGCCAAGCTCTTCCTCAAATGCTTCGCGCAACGAATCCACATTGCGGTTCTCGCAGAAGACCAGCGGAATCACCAGCCAATAATTTCGCGTGCCCACCTGCCCGTCTGCACGCTTATAGCCGTCAAAACTCGCCTTCCGCCAGCGCTCCACATCGGGCGGCGTCCACTCATGCGTAACCGTTCTGCCCTCCGTGAAACCCGCTGCCTCGTGCTCCACATTCGACGTCGTCAACAGCCCGCCCGCCGGAATTGCCGTTCGTGCCCGCCCCACCAGCACGCCATACATCGTCACCGCCGTACCAGCAGCCATCGGCTCCAGCGCAATTTTGTGTTTCGCCGGCACCATCTCGACAGCGGTCACTCGTCGCCCGCTCAACGCAATCTCCGTGCCTGGCGGCAGATCTTCCAGCGCCACGGCCACGTTATCGCGGGCGTCCAATTGCAATACTTTTGGATGGTTGTTCATGTGCGGTTGTCAGGTCCCGCTTCGGCATGCGCAGCAGCGCGTAAATCGTTTCCGAAAGCATCCTCATCCTAGCAGAATCCTGCCCCACATCCTTTGACGCGCCAACACCTCGCAAAGGCTACCGGCTGCATTCAGGCTTGTCGTTTCAGTTGCACGGCTGCATGCACGCGTTCGCGCTCACCGCAGCCGAACTCATCCCGTCTTGCCCAGAATCTTTTTTGCATGAAGCAGCTCCTCATCGCCCGCGCGCGGCAGCACATATCCCTGCTCCCGGAACATCTTCGCGCACACCCTCACCACCTCGGCATCCAGCTTGCCCAGCGCCGCCAGCGACTCCACCTCTTCCAGCGCAGCCTCCACGCCCAGCGCCCGGCGATACGGACGCTCGCACGCCATCGACTCCACAATATCGGCCACCGCCAGCACACGCGCACCCGGCAGGATCGCGTCTCCGTTCAATCCCTGCGGATATCCCGTCCCGTCCAGCTTCTCGTGGTGCTGCCGCATCGTCTCGGCCACCGGCCACGGAAATGGAATATCTTTCAAAATCTGATACCCCACCTCCACATGCAGCTTCACGCGTTCAAACTCCTCCGGCGTCAGCCGTCCCGGCTTGTTCAGAATCTCCTGCGGCACGGCCAGCTTCCCGATATCATGAACCATCGCCGCCATGCGCAGCCCGCGCAGTTGCTGCGCGTTCCATCCCATCGCCGCAGCCAGATCGCACGCCACCTTTGCCACACGCCGCTGATGTCCCGCAGTAAACGGATCGCCCACCTCCACCGCTCCGGCAATCGCGCCCACTGCCGCCACCATCGCCTCGGTCAACTGCTGCTGTGCGGCTTCACGCTCCTGCCGTACCTGCTCCATCTGCTCCCGCTGCCGCAGCGCGTGCAGGCCCACGCCGATCTCCTGCGCCAGATGCTCAAATGCCTCATAGACCACCTGCCCAAACGCATTCCGATTCGCCGAATACACCCCCAGCAAACCATTCTGATTCGGGCCAATCGAAAACGGCACTGTCATTGTGCAATGAATGCCATGCCGCAAGGCACGCTCCCGCCACGGACCATACATCGGATCGGTCGCTACATCGGAGACAATCTGGCTACGCTGCGTTCGGAAGGCTTCGCCCCCAGGCCCTTGACCTTTTTCCACCCCCGCAGCCGCCGAAATCTCGATTCCATCCATGTACCCGACTGCCGTACCGGCTTTCGCCTGAATCTCCAGCCTGTACTCCGGCGCAGGCCCCACGACCGCCACCGATGCCAGCAAGAACGGCGAGTCCTGTGTGATCGCCTCGCAAATCTGCTGTAACAGCGTCTCGGAAGACTGCGCACGCACCAGCGTCAGCGCCGCAGCCGCATAGGCTCGCAGCGCCCAGCGCTTGGCAGCCAGCCGCTCTTCCATATCCTGCTCGCGCGCCGCGTTCCTCACCTCAAACACCAGCAGCCGCCGACCCTCAAATGCATACGGGCGCGATAGCACTAACCACACCGGAATCTGGCTTTCATCTCGTTTCGTCAGGGACAGACGCAGCGTGATCCCATTTTCAGAAGGACTTTGGAACGCCAGCTCCAGTCGCGCGCGACCCAACTCCGGCAAAATCGACTGAACCTCCACGCCGACCAACGCTTCAGGCGCATATCCGGTCATCGCCCCCAACAGTTGGTTGGACTCCACGATAACCAGCGCATCGGCATCCAGCACAGCCGCGGCAACCGGCAGATGCTCCCAGCGCGCGTTCGACCAGCTTGCTGAATCCTGCGTCCTGGCTTTATCCGTCACCGCATCGGACCTCGCACTGCGCTGTCAATCGTTAGAGTTTAGACCTATAATTCGCGATTT
>JAJZHE010000194.1 GCA_021804655.1 Acidobacteriota bacterium | reverse complement strand
TGCACGCCGTGTTCTTCGTGCTCAACCTGCTGCTGTTCTCGCTGGCCGTCGATCTGGTGCTGGCGCCGGCGTGGCTGTGGCCCGGCCCCATCACCGCAACCCTCGCTTTCGTCGGCTTCTGGGCGCTTGTCATTGCCGCGCTACGCGGGAAACTGCCAAAGCTGACGATCCGGCGCCGCTGATCGGGCTCTAAGCAAGGCGTCACGGACGCGCCGCCTGCAGGCGGCGTTTTCGCTGATAGGCTATGCTTCAATCATGTTGCATTGGATACAGAATTCCGCGACCTGGGTGCACGCAACGTGCAACAGCTGGTGTCTGCAATTCTCGGAGACGGCTGCAGTTTGGTTCACTGGCTGGGCAACTCTATTTGCAGTCCTTGTTTCCTTACGCTTGGCTCGCCGACAGGATGCGCTGATAAAAATTGCCGCACAACTACGGAAGCGCGCGGCCGGACCCCGCTTAACATACTGGGGCGCAGAAAAAGTGCTTGCTATCACCGCCACCAATGTGGGCGGGAGGCCGACTACAGTCGTTGCTATTTCGTGGCAACCAAGTTTCTTTCGACGAATGCTGATCAACCAGTCTTTCGGTGCGCCCGGTAGTTCGGGTCCACCACGGGTCATCGATCCTGGGACAGAATTCACATTCACCGTCCCCGCAAATGGCAGGTTCGACTGGGGTAACTTTGCGATAAGGCTTCTGGGAAAACGTCCGCGCATCGCCGTGCATTGGGTGCGCATAGTTGCCTATACCGCAGGCGGCCAACGGTGCTCCTCATCGCTACCGGCGGGCGTAAAGAAATTCCTCGTAGAAAAAGCCGAGGCCGCTGCGAAAATTGAATTCGGTGACTAGCTGCTTCGCAGAGAAAGCTCGGAAGTTTCGCCTCGAAGCGTTGACTCTATGCGCTAATGCTGACAATTCCAAGAATGCCGTCATAGGCCATCACAGTCTCCGAGAGAGCTGTGCGTCCAATTAACGCTCTATGCGGCTGCCCGCCGTCAGAAAGTTTGACTCCCAAAAAGCGTCCGGCAACGGTCTTGCCAATGGCCGGAATGGTCAGATAACCCAGATAGACATTAAACTCCTGAGAGCCCCCGACCCCTGACGCATGAGCTCGATCGACCACGGGCAGACCTAACTGTTGCGCAACACCGTCATCGATGCAACATTCTCCTGCCCCAGTGTCGATGAGGGCCGGCACTGTAAGCTCAGGAGAATTTAGAGGAGTTCCCGGTAACGGTGGACTAAAGCCTATGACTACGTCCAGCGTAGGGCCATCCGTGGTCATGGCCACACGCAGTGCTCCGGGCGCTGCCGGGTCGGCCGGCAACGTTATGACCCGAGCGTAACCGACGGGCATTAGACGGACGCCGGTACAGAATGCCTATACATCAGTGAGACAGGAGGGGCTAGCGCAGGAGACCCTACCTGTCGAATCAAATATGGTCCGCGACCATACTTGCCTACGGCATATTCTGCCGCCGCTTCAAAGGTATCCCAAGCTCCCTCAAGAGTTTCGCCATGGAATACTACGAATTTCCCGAAGTGATGCTTCTCAAGCTCTGGCTTGCGCGCTTCAAAAGCTCTGATTTCTCGGGCGAGTGGTGCGTCGCTCATGAGTGAACCTCCTGCAACCTACTCAAAATAATGATACTTGCTTCGACCGTCCGTGATGCTCCGCACATCCCGCAACGTAGTCTGCGCAGCTTGTGCTTACGCTGGACGCGGATCGCGTGTCGTCGAAAGCCGCTGAAAGTCAACGAATTGCGCCCCTAGTCGTTCCCAGCACCTTAATGGTTGAACGTGCGTCAGGTGGCCACTTGCGCGAGCCAATTCATTCTGACAAATGCGAACCAGCGCCGATAATGCCGGCGGCTCTTCGGACTCGATTGCCAAAGCCCGTGCGGAAAAGAGGTCGATCTGGTGATCACTCACAACGCCGGCCGCTTCAATTTCGGCTCGCAATGTTATAAAGCGTGCGGCAAAACCTGCATGGGCAGTTGCCCGATCAGACCATCCAAAGACGATCGATATAATTGCAACGGCAGCAGCAATTACTGCCATGGAGATGCCGAATCCAGTGGAGGCAATGGAGGAAAAGCCGATTGCGCCGAATGTTAGTGCAAGCACATTAGCGATACGCTGACCGTTGCTAAAGAATCGCTCGCGCTTCCGGTGATAAAGCGCGGATACCTCGCAGCGATAAATTACATCGTCGCGCTTTTCCCAGGTCTCGTCTGTCCAAGTCTTTTCAGTCACGGCCGCGGTTTGGGATTTGGCGGCGTGGGCCGCTTTACATCCCTGGGCGCAATTGTATCAGGAGCGCGCTTCCGTACGCTCTCATCCATGCCATGGTCCGGACGCGGCATTGGCTTAAAGGGCTGTGGTCGCGGAGATGTCGGCTTTTTATCGTTCATGGAGCCTTTTTCCTAGACTTTCGACGCTCTCATTTTGCTGCAATTTGAGCAAATCGTCATACCACTCTGGCCGTGAGCGCGGCACTGCTTTCCGTCGACAAGAAGCTAGAGCTCTGCCTAAGCTTCGCATGCTTGTCCGCGATCTTACATGAACGCATCGTCTGTGCGTAGTGGCGCTATGACGCGTTCAAACCGGTGCCCCAACCCAGCCAAGCGACGTGCCTATGGCAAAGATGATCACCATCGGGCCTGTGGACCCAGCAATGTCGAGCCGCGACATAGCGGCGATGATGGACCGCACCGCCGCCGCCGATCGCGAGGCGGTGCGCCGCATGAAGGTCTACGGCTGCTGGAACGTCACCGCCGACCTGCTGCGCATCCTGGCGCTATATCCCGAGTTCCGATTGACCCATGCCAAGAAAGCGCGTCGGTGCATCGGCTGTGGGGCGGCTATCCAGCCGGGCGCGCTGCACTTCGTCCATGCGGGCAGCTATCTGTGCCAGCGCGGGACGTGATTCGATAGACCCGCGCCGGATGCCTAATGCGCATTCATTAATCCAACGCTCTGCAAACGCACGCGAGAGGTGCATATGACTAACAAGATTGTGGTTCGGGTCGACTGCTTTTGTGGCGCCAGAAAACTTACAACCTACGACTTTCCTATCCCATTGCCACTCGATTCGCGAGCATACAAGTTACTTCCTCCTGAGGATTTTGAGGCTCAAGCAAAGGAGAACATAACGACCGACGGACTTGCGTTCTATCCATACTCTGGGATCACATTTAAGATCGAATACTTGAAATGATCTGTTCGAGCGGCTGAAAAAGGCGCGATCAGACGTTGCGCAGCGCGATCAAGTCGCCATCGCGAGAGAAGGCATCCCCTCCAATGGTACGCTGGCGGCTCTCACCCACACCAGCGCCCACGAAAGGGGATGCCATGACTATGAAATCTGCGCCCAGTCCGTTCGTCACGCTCGAGCAGCTGGAAGGCCCAATCAACGCCTTGGCTTTTGCCATCGCCGAGGTTGCGCGCGTCTCCTGCGGGGAGGCTTCCGACGTGGAGCAGATCGCGAGTCGGATAGAGGGTTGCATTGACAGCTCACCGCCTGACTTTCCCAATCGCGCAGTGATGCAGGCTGTTCTGAAAGCTGTAGCAACCATCGTGCGAATGCCTGCCGACTTGGTTCGCGGCCCTGCGTGGACGCTGCAGTAATCGCTCGGCTTACCTCCTGCAGGGCAGCCCGCACGGCAACCCATGGACTTTGGGGCGCCTTTCGCTTCTTCGGCATGTTACCCGTGCGCGGCATCATGACGTCTCGGACAGCGCCTGCCTGAGATCTCGCGGAATCACGAACGCGGCGGGACGGGGCATCCGCATCTGCATGGGCCATATTACCTGGACGCAGAGGCGAGGAGCGCAGCGAGCGGAGAGACGCCGGACGGCGGCGACTGCGGCATCAACAAAGACGCCACGCCGCCCGGGTGAGTCGGTTGTCCGGCCGCGATGGCCGGCAACGCCCGCGCAGCCAGCTTCAGCGCCGAGGGCGTCACGCCGCTAGGTGAGCCGAAGGCCGCGTCCTGATACAAGTCTGAGCCCAACACAGCACGCAGCAGCGGCTGCGCGGTAATCAGGGGCAGCGCCTTGAGCGCCGCGACCGGATGCAGCACCCCGAGACCGCCCTCGAGCTTGACGTCCAGATTACTGAACGGGCCGGCGTCGCGGATCTTCGCCAGGTCCTGCACCGCCCGCGGGAAATGCTGCGCGGCCTCCGCAATCCTGCGCAGGTCGTCCGTCAGCGGCGCGCCGCGGTCGAGCTGCTTGGCGAGGTTGAGCGCGGAGACTGCCTGCCCCTTCCCGGCCTTCAGTGCCTGCTCGACGTTGTTGATTTTCGCGAGCTGTGTACGCGCAGCGCGGTAGCGGTCGATCA
>JAJZHE010000048.1 GCA_021804655.1 Acidobacteriota bacterium | reverse complement strand
CCCTTCGCCGAGCGCCCCTGCTCGCGCAGCGTCTTGCCGATCCGCTCCCACACGCCGCTGTCCCGCCACCAGCGAAAATGCTCATGCACGCTCTTCCACGGAGGGAAGTTACTCGGCAACTGCCGCCACTGACAGCCCGTCTTCACCACATACAGCAGGCCATCCACGATCCGCCGCTGGTCATACTTCCGAGGCCGCCCGCCAGCATGTCGTCCAATCCGCGGCTCATTCAGCAACGGCTCCAGTTTCTTCCACTGCGCATCGGTCAAATCGCTCGGGTACATGACTCCAACCTATGCAACACAGACACTCATGCCTATAACTTCCCTGATTCCTTCCCTGGTTTCTGGACAGATTCTAAGACGAACGCTGGCAAGGAAGATGTACACGATGACCGGCGATCTGCGGAAAGCACAACGGATACTGGGACATAGAACGATGAGTTCTACAGTCTGGTATCTCCACGACATGCACACGGAAATCAGCAGCAAAGAAATCGAGCAAGCACTGAAAGGAGAAGTCAGGTGAAGAGCGCGGAAGAATGGATTCACTACTGCGAGACAAAGGCCGCTGAGGCGGCCAGTCTCGCAATCGGCTGCGGATTGGATGAAGCAGCAATAACAGCAGTCACAAAGTCAACATTCTTTGATTCGCTTCCACCATGCGCCGGTGGCACAATCAAGTTCTTTGTGGCGTGTGTCGCGCATGGTGCGCTAGTACGGCTGGTAGAACCACAGGAAGCAAAGACCATGCTGTATGCGGCACAAGTGGCACTGCAAGCCAACAACGCGGCAAAGCGGAGGACAAATGACAAACGAAAATGAACATGTAGTGAAACGGCTAAGAGGCGCAACGCTGAATGATCCGCACGGGCTTGTCGGACGGTCGCAGGCGACCATCCGACTCGCACTCATGCTTGAGGCTGCAGCAGTGGACCTATGGGAAATCGCGACGCTGGAAGACGCGTCGCTGATGTGGGACGAATGCAGGGGAATCGCATCGCGCTTGCTTGCAGCGTGTGTGCGGCCGGGCTGAAGCATCGGGAAGCAGCGGGCTGGCTCTGGCCGTGCGAAAGCACGTCCGACGGCCAGCCCTTTTTTCATGGCAAAGAGACGATGAGGACGTGGCCGCCAGCATCCGTAAAAAGCAAGGATGGCTCAGGGATTGCTCCGCCGGTCGCTTCGCGCCACGGCTACGCAACCCTTCGGCCCTTCGGGCCTGCGTCGTTTTGTCGTGCGCCTGCCGTGCGAAAGCACGTCAGGAAGCCCGACAAAACGCCTTGCCGTCAATCTCCCGGTGGTGCGCGTGTTGCCGGTGCTGGCGTGGAAAGAGACGTGGCGCGCACCACCCCAGCGCAACACCCGCGCGCCCTCCGCTACGCTACCGCTTCGCTCTCCCCGCGCGGCCCTGTCGGGCGGCCACGTTGTGGCCGGTGGCGCTTGCGCGGCTCTGGCCGCGCGTTTCGGGCAGTTGTTGCGTGGTTACAGTCGATGAGGCCGCCGAAAAAAGCAGCAGAATCAGGCAGTTGTCATCCAGTTGACAGACCACCCCGGATACGATTCAGCGTTGATTCATGATTCAGCTTGACGTTCTGGAAGCATTGGCAGTCAGCCGGGTTCAGGATCACATGCGTTTCGTCCGGAACTTGAAGGCCGGGCGAGCACTACCGCTTGTGATCCAACGTGGAAGGCCCGGCAGAAACCACAACCAGTATGATGCACGAACCGTTCGCTACATCGACATGCAGCGAGTGCTCGGCGAGGTAGGCAATCCAGAGTTCGGCTGGTGCGTGCGCCACTTCTGCGACGGTGAGTCAGTGAATGAAATCGCCCGTGCTTGCGGGTCAATTCCAACAATCGTAGAGCATTCGATCCGCGCAAGCGCGGCAAAGATCGCGGACCTGATGCTTGAGAGGAACTTGATATGAGGTTTGACATGATCGACGTCGAAAAGAAAGAAGCAAAGGAAGCAGAAGCACTGAAGAAGCAAAGCAAGAAAGACCGGAAAACGTGTTGCTCAAAGTGCGGCTGTGACCCTTGCAGATGCTGAGCGAAGCGTGAGTATTTGGCGCGCCCTCCCTGTGGCAACGGCTGGCGGGCGTGCTCGCCTACGGCTGCGCGCACCACGCCTGCGGCCATAAGGGAACCCTCAGCACGCCAAATACTCACGCTTCGCTGGCTGGCCTGCGGCCAGAATAGCCCGGTCCGTGGCTTCGCGAAGCAGGCTTCGTCGTGGTTTTCTTTCATGATGCTGCCATAGCTGTCAAGGCCAAGCCGCTTCGCGGTGGCTCCGCTACGCTCCGCCAGCCTTGACAGCCATGGCCGAGACGCATCATGAAAACCACAACTCAGCATCTCTGCTCCCAGTGCGGCGCGGCTTCTTCTGGCCGTCCGCTTGCCTTTTCCGTCACCATCCGGGCGTCTTCGCCCATCGGTCACCGCTCGTCGTCGTTGCGGCGTTGGTTCTGCTCGCTCGACTGTCTGCTGCGCTACTTCGGTCGGCCCATTTAGTGGCCGACCGTGACACACGCACGTCACGAGTGACGCGACTGTGCCGCTGACGCGGCACAGCCGCAGTCACAAGTTGCAATTGTGATCGTCACAAAATCGTCACAGAAAATCCTTGACAAGCGAGCATTCATCAGGCGAAAATCACTGCCATCCGTACAAAGCGAAAGATTCACGTCACAGCGAATCAGATGCAGATGCGTCTGATAATTTCCTGTTCGGGAAAATTCTGATGGTCTGCGGAGCCTTTGTTGCGGTTGGCCTGGTTGCGGGCAAAAAACGGGCCGGAAGATGCCAGCCCGTCTGGTTTCGGAATGCGTGAGCCTTGTTTACTGCACGGGTGTCTCATCGTCCTTGACGTCTTCCGGAGCAATGACGACGGCAGCGGCGACCTTGTCCTCCGGTTCCAGGTTCAGCAGCTTGACGCCTTGTGTGGAGCGCCCGGCGGCGCGAATCGTCTTGGTGTCGATGCGGATCATCTTTCCGGCGCGGCTGATGATCATCAGCTCGGAGTGCTCGTCCACAAGCTGGATGCAGTTGACGCGCCCGTTCTTGGCTGTGGTCTTCACGTTGATGACGCCTTTGCCGCCGCGGGTCTGGAGGCGATATTCGCCGACCGCGGTGCGCTTGCCAAAGCCGTTTTCCGTGACGGAAAGGATGAGGCAGGCGCCTGGCTCGTGCTCCTTTGGCGTGACCGCGGAGCCAACGACGTAATCGTTCCGACCGAGGTCGATGCCGCGCACGCCGGCAGCCGGGCGGCCCATCGAGCGCACATCGTCTTCGTCAAAGCGAATGGCCATGCCGAGGTGCGTGGCCAGGAAGACGATCTGGTTGCCGTCGGTGATGCGCGCGGCCACCAGCTCGTCGTCCTTCTCGATGCCGATGGCGATGATGCCGCGGGCCATGACGTTGCTGAAGTCCTTGAGCGGAGTCTTCTTCACCCTGCCGCGCTGCGTGCAGAAGAAGATGAACATGCCGTCCTGTTCCAGATTGCGGACAGGCAGGATGGTGCGCACGGTTTCGCCGGGTTGCAGATTGAGCAGGCTCTGCATCGACTTGCCCTTGCCTGCCGCGCTGACGTCGGGCACCTCGTAGACCTTGAGCCAGTAGACGCGACCGGTGTTGGTGAAGCAGAGCAGATAGGCGTGCGTGGAGTCCACGATGAGCTGCGCGACGATGTCTTCTTCGCGCGTCTTCATGCCCATGCGGCCGGTGCCGCCGCGGCGCTGCTGGCGATAGATGGAGATCGGCGTGCGCTTCAGATATCCCTGATGGCTGACGGTGACGGCGACCTGCTCGTCGGCGATGAGGTCCTCCATCTGCAACTCGGCGGTCTCGTCGACGATCATGGTGCGCCGGACGTCGCCGTATTTGTCGCGGATATCGGTCAGTTCCTTGACGATGACCGCGCGCAGCTTCGTCTCCGAGGCGAGAATCGATTCGTACTCCGCAATGCGCAGCCGTACCTCGGCCAGCTCCTTCATCAGCTCGTCGATGGAAAGCTGTGTGAGGCGATAGAGTTGCAGTTCGAGGATGGCGTCGATCTGGCGCAGGGTGAGGCCGGTCTCTTCGCCGTGCAGCCGCTCGCGATCGAGGCGGATGACGATCTCCGTTCCCTTGCCCCAGGTGTAGAGGTTCTCGCGGGCTTCGGCGCGTGAACCGGATCCGCGAATGATGCGGATCACGGTATCCAGATTGTCGAGCGCGATCTTGTAGCCTTCGAGGACATGTTCCCGCTCGCGTGCCTTGCGCAGCAGGAAGACCGTCCTGCGCCGCACTACCTCAATGCGGTGATCGATGAAGCAGCGCAGCGCATCCACGATCCCCAGTTCGCGCGGCTGCCCGTTGACCACAGCGAGGAAGATCATGGAGAAGCTTTCCTGCATCTGGGTGTGCTTGAAAAGCTGGTTGAGCACAATCTCCGGCTGCGAGCCGCGCTTCAGTTCGATGACGATGCGCATGCCGTCGCGGTCGCTTTCGTCGCGCACGTCGGAGATTTCGTCCACGATCTTTTCGTTGACCAGCTCGGCGATGCGCTCGATGAGCTTGGACTTGTTCACCTGATAGGGAATCTCGGTGACGATGATCGCGGTCTTTTCCCTGGTGATCTGCTCGATTTCGGTGCGCGCGCGCATCAGGAAGCGCCCGCGTCCGTTGGTATAGGCCTGGGGGATGCCGCTCTTGCCGAAGATGAATCCGCCGGTGGGGAAATCCGGTCCCTGGATGTGGCGCAGCACTTCGAGCAGACCAGCCTGCGGATTGTTCACCAGCTCGATTGCGGCGTTGACCACTTCCGTCAGGTTGTGGGGCGGAATGTTGGTGGCCATGCCGACGGCGATGCCGTTTGAGCCATTGACGATCAGGTTGGGAATGCGCGTGGGCAATACGGCAGGCTCGGAGGTCGATTCATCGTAGTTGGGGACGAAATCGACGGTCTCCATCTCGATGTCGGCCAGCATTTCGCCGGCGATGCGTGTCAGGCGGCACTCGGTGTAACGCATCGCCGCCGGCGGGTCGCCATCGACTGAGCCAAAGTTGCCCTGGCCGTCGATCATGGGGTAGCGCAGCGAAAAGGGCTGCGCCATGCGCACCATGGTGTCATAGATGGCCGAGTCGCCGTGGGGATGATAGACACCCATCGTCTGGCCGACGACTTTGGCGCACTTGGTGTACTTCTTGTTGTGCTCCAGGCCCATCTCGCTCATGGCATAGAGCACGCGGCGATGCACCGGCTTCAGACCATCGCGGACATCCGGCAGGGCGCGGCCGATGATCACCGACATCGAATAGTCGAGATAGGACCGCCGCATCTCCTCTTCGATGTTGATGGGCTGGATGTTTTGATTCTGGATGTTCGGATTGGGGGTGTTCGGATTCTGCGGCGTGCCGCCGGAGTCAAGAGGGAGATTGGGGTTCTGATCGTCTGCCATAGAAATATCTGCCGGGGAAGGGGCCATCCCTGAGGGGAAAAAAGCTGAGCCTGGGCTTCGACGGCTTTCTCTTCTATTTTAGGCTTTGGCAGAGCCATCGGGCAAGCAGAAAATGACGAAATAAATCCATGTTTTTCAATTATTTATCGCGAATCTTGCGCGCCGCTCGCGGGACGGGCGCGCATCTAGAGCAGTCCGGGCAAGCTGAGCAGGCCAAAGACCGCCTGCAAGCCGCAGATGGCGGCTGCTGCGGCCTGTGCCACACGCCCCTTTGGCATCTCAAAAGCGTCGGCGAAGACCCCGGCGACAAAGGCGCAGACGAACGGCAGCGCCCACACCTGCGGCATGCCGGGAACGCCGACGGTCACCACTGCGCTGAAGACCACGGCCACCAGCAGCGGGGTGGTATTGCCGAAGTAGATCGTCCGCTTCAACGCGACGTAGAGCCAGAGCGCGGCGACTGCGGCGATGGTCAGCCCGGCGTTGCTCATGGAGAAATAGAGTCGGCGCGCCGGGTCCAGGACGAGCTGAAGCTGGCCGGCATCGGAGCGAAAGACGTAGCTGAAGGCGTCCGGAGAAAAGTTGTAGCAGGCAAAGAGCACGGCCAGCGCGCCGACTCCCGCAGCCAGCAGCACGGGGAGCAGCAGGCTGCGCCGCCCGTCAGCGATCCAGAGCATGAGCACGAGGCTCAGCCCCAGCGCCACGGGCAGAGCGGCAATGTGCGAGGCGGCCACGACCGCCAGCGTCAATATCAGCAGCACAATCCGCGGTCTCCACTTGCGCCGTGGGCCTTGCATCGCGTGAGCCACGCCGATGGCCGTGTAGATGGCTCCAAAAAGTCCCAGCGCGGTGAGAATCTCCGGATTGGGCATCAACGACAGGCGCAGCAGGGGCGGCGAAAAGCAGTAGAGCGTGAGCGCCACATACCCGCCGGCATCGCCGAAGAGCCGCCGCGTGACCCACCAGAGGACGCCGCCGAGCAGCAGTCCAGCGGCCAGAAAGGGCGCGCGCAACAGCAGCATGACGTGGGTCATCTGGTGGCGCAGCTCCCAGGTGGAAACGGTGGCGTCGGAGGTCTGCAGGACGCGGTCTTCGGGTTTGCGGAAGTGATCGGCGATGCGCTCCCAGTCCACGTAGAGGGTGAGCGGCAGCCCGGCCAGCCGATAGGCCAGCACGCCGTCGTGGATGTTTCCGCAACTGGTGAAGTAGCCGGCGAGCGGCGGCGCGTGTTCCCACATCTCGCGCCCGCATCGGGCATACTGGTAGTCGCGCTCGCTCAACGTCTGGCGCGAGGTGAGCCAAAGCCCCTGCGCCAGAAAAAGCAGCAGCAACCCGGCGGCGATGCGCTGCGGCAACAGAAACCGAAACTTCCCGATTCGCGACCTGACGCGTGACTCGTTCGGCGATTCGTTCTTCAAATGGCGGCGTGGCTCCCTCACCAGTTTACCGGTAATATCCGGTGCGGGTTTCGATTCTGAAGTGCCTTGCCTTGAGTTCAGGGTATTGCTTGAGCGCACCGGGGCTGAAGCGGAGTGCGATGCGGCAAAACTCTCCCGCGGCGCACGAGGAATCCGGACGATATCCGAGTGTGTAGCGATTGCGCAGCTCGTCGATGATCTGGATCATCCTCTGCGCGGAGTCCTTTCCGTTGCCGCGCAGATAGGGTCCGCCGGTCATCTCGGCGAAATGCTGAAAATCCTTGCTGTGGATCCGGTAGCCAACGGCAAAACCCAGCAGCGTATCCAGTGGATTCACATTCTGTTCGATGAGCGTGGCGCTGGTGAGAGCGGACCGCTCGATCACCGCCGATACGGTCACTCCATGAGCCAGAAGATTGCGCTGCGCTTCGGCTTGCGAGTGCAGCGCCTTCGGTGCGCTGGGCGAGATTTTGCGCGTCAGCGGAGTGGGCGGATCGGAGGTTCCATCGGTGAAGAAGAGCAGCACGCGGCGGCTATGCGGAGTCGTCGCTCGTTGTGCTTCCTGTGCGGACTCATAGACGACTTCATCGATAAAGGTTGCTTCCTTCGAGTGGTTGCGCGCCGCCTGCTGGATTGCGTCTGAAATCGCAGCGTGATCGCGAGTGAACGGTTGGAGCAGATGGGTTGTCGAGGAGAACGTCATGACGGCAACCTCATCTTCAGGCCGAAGATGGCTGAGAACCTCCAGCGCTTGCGTGCTGAGCGCTTTCAGTTGCGATTGCACGGAATCCGTCAGGTCGAAGAGCATCACGATCGACAGAGGCAGTGCATTGCGACTGCAGGAGCTGATCGTCTGCGGGCTGCCGTTTTCCGTCAGTTGAAAGTCACTCGCGTTGAGGGTTGCGATGGGCGGATTGTTGTTCGCATCGGTCACAAGCGCATCGACCAGTACGAGTTCCGTATTGGCCTGGATCAAGGGGATGCTGGAACCGGCAGGAGGTTGTTGCTCGCCTGCGGCGATTCCTGCGAACAGGACGGTCACCAGAAGCGATGGAACTGCGCGTGAAATTCTGGATACTGTCCGACGCATATCCATCAATCTATCGCAGCAAAGCCGGCTTTTGCCGCTTCGGTTTGCCTGCCGCGTGCGCTCCCGTTAGACTTCTCTTCAGCATGGCACGCGCACAGGACTCCAGCGAATCTCCCGAACGGCTCATCAGCGCCACACGCGCCGGCGAAGAAGATGGCTTTGAACTGAAGCTGCGTCCGCGCTGGCTGGGCGAGTTCATTGGCCAGTCGCGCGCCAAGGAACAGCTTGCCATTGCGCTGGAGGCGGCTAAATCGCGCGGGGAAGCGCTGGATCACGTTCTGCTCTCCGGTCCGCCGGGACTGGGCAAGACGACGCTGGCCTCGATCATTGCCAACGAGCTGGACGTGGGCTTTCAGCAGACCTCCGGCTCTGCGATTCAGATTCAAGGCGACATGACGGCGATTCTGACCAATCTGCGCGAGCGCCAGGTGCTGTTTCTGGACGAGATTCACCGGTTGCAGCCGGTGCTGGAAGAAAAGCTCTACACGGCGCTCGAAGACCTGAAGCTGGACATCATCATCGGGCAGGGGCCGTCGGCGCGCACGCATGTGATGGAGATTCGCCCGTTTACGTTTGTGGCCGCCACGACGCGGCTGGGCATGTTGTCTTCGCCGCTGCGCTCGCGCTTCGGCATCCTGCTGCGGCTGGAGTTTTATACCGAGGAAGAACTGCGCGTGATCGTGGAGCGCTCGGCGGAGGTGTTGCAGGTGCCGATCGATACGGACGGTGCCGCTGAAATCGCTCTGCGCTCACGTGGCACGCCGCGCATCGCCAACCGGCTGCTGCGGCGCGTGCGGGACTACGCGCAGGTGAGAGGCAATGGCGAGATCGACCGCAAGACAGCCCACGCCGCGCTGACGATGCTCGATGTCGATCCGCACGGCTTCGACGAGATCGATCGCCGCCTGCTGCTGACGATCATCGAGAAGTACGACGGTGGCCCGGTTGGACTGGGCACGCTGGCGGCGATTCTGGCCGAAGACGAAGGCGCACTGGAAGAGGTCTACGAGCCGTTTCTGATCCAGATCGGCTTTCTCGACCGCACCCCGCGCGGACGCGTGGCCACGCGGCTGGCCTACGAACACTTCCGCATCACCATGCCGCAGCGCCCGGCTTCACTGTTCTGAAGCCGGCAGCGCCGCAAACACGCTCAGCGCGCGTTTGCGGTTTCGGCGACAACCGTCTGCGGGCGCGGCAGGTTCATCGTTTGCGGGTAGTAGGAATTGCCGATGTATTGCTTGATCATGCGATTGGTGTTGAAGAACGAACCGTTCATGGCAATCGTCGTCTGCATCAGACGCGCCCATTGTTCCGGGTCGGCAAAGGTGGGCGCAACGGCCGTTTCCAGCTTGTGGTAGAGCGATTCGGCTTCGGCAACGTCGTCGGCGCCGTCTTCGATGGCCCAGCCTGTGACGCCTTCGATGCAGCCTTCGATCCACCATCCGTCGAGAATCGACAGTGAGGGGACGCCGTTCAGCGCGGCCTTCATGCCGCTGGTGCCGGAGGCTTCATAGGGTCGAAGCGGCGTATTGACCCAGACATCGACGCCGGCGGTGAGTGCGGCGCCCAGATGCCAGTCGTAGTTTTCCAGATAGACGACGCGCAGGTCTGCGCCGGAGAACTGTTTCGCTTTTTCGATGACGTTGTGAATGAGCGCCTTGCCTGGCTCATCCTGCGGATGCGCCTTGCCGGCGTAGAGAATCTGCAAGCCGCCGGCGGCCTGTGCGATGCGCAGGAGGCGCTCCGGATCGTGGAAGAGCAGATCGGCGCGCTTATAGGTGGCTGCGCGGCGGGCAAAACCCAGCGTGAGAACTTTGGGATTGAGCACCAGTCCGGTGCGCGAAGCGACCTCGGCCAGGAGAGATTCCTTGCTGTGCGCATGGGCGGCCAGCATCTCGCCGAAGGGAATGGCGATGGCGTTGCGCAGGTAGAGATGATCGCGCCGCCAGCTTGCCATGTGCTTGTCAAACATCTCGGCGAACGGCTCGCTGACCCAGGTGGGACCGTGCACGCCGTTGGTGATGGCATCGATCTTGTATTCGGGGAACATGGCCTGGGAGACTTCGCCGTGCTTGAGCGCGACGCCGTTGCAGTAGCGGCTGAAGCGAAGAGCTACGTAGGTCATATTCAGCAGTCCTTCGTGGCAGCAGTTCAGCGACTGCAGGCGATCCGTGCGCTCCGCGCCGAGGATGCGTCGCGCCTGCTCCATGCTGAAGCGATCATGGCCGGCCGGCACCGGCGTATGGGTGGTGAAGACGCATTTGCGACGGACGGCTTCGATGTCGGTCTCCGTCACCTGCCCGAGCGGACCTCCGCCGGTCTGCGACTCCAGCAGCGCCAGAGTGAGCAGTGCGGCGTGGCCTTCGTTCATGTGATAGACGTTGATGGGCAGTCCGAGAGCGTGCGTCATGCGTACCCCGCCCATGCCCAGCAGAATCTCCTGCTGCAGACGGTAGTTCGAATCGCCGCCATAGAGATGGTCGGTGAGCCTGCGATCCCAGTCGCTGTTTTCAGGCAGGTCGGAGTCGAGCAGATAGATGGGCAGGACGTGGCCTGAGCGCCCAACAACGTCATAGCGCCAGGCGCGCAGGGAGACGATGCGATTCTCGACGGAGACGGTGACGCGGGGAGCTTCTTCGGTGCAGAAATCTTCCACGCGCCAGGGTTGCGCGTCCTCGGTCTGCTTGCCGTCGGCGTCCAGCATCTGGCGGAAGTATCCTTTGCGATGCACCAGTGTAAAAGCCACCATGGGGGCGCTGACGTCGGCAGCCGAGCGTAGAGTATCCCCGGCCAGCATGCCCAGTCCGCCGGAGTAAGTGGGCATGAGCGGGTTGATGGCAATTTCCATGGAAAAATAGGCGACCAGACCAGTGGCCGGAGTGGGTTCGTAGCTGTGCGATTTGATTGAGGACGGCTTTAGCAAAGTGTTTCTCCCATGCAGCAAAGGCGCATTCCCTTGGGGTTCGTCGCCGGAGTGGGGAACTCCAGGCTACGAGAGGCTGGATTGAGCGAAAACCAGATTGCGGCCCGCGTCTTGATCAATACAAAGATCCATCGGCGCGCCACCCTCAGGAACTTTGATTGTACCAATGAAGCAGCTTTTTTCTGCGGGAAAATGCGCTTGCAGAGGCTTCTGGCGGAAAACGGGCTATATGTTGTGGCGATTTGCTTCATTGGCAGGGCAATTTTCGGGAAGCGTCGATCTTTGCGTTTGGTAATGTCAATACAATCATGCATCAAAACTATCCGAGCCGACGGGTGCCGTCGGAGGCGTGACAGACATAAATCTCAGGGTGGATGCCGGTTTGTTTCTGATAGTTTGCGGCAAGCTGGACTTTGAAATCCTGCGCGGCCTGCTGCTCGACCAGATTCACGGTGCAGCCGCCGAAGCCGCCGCCGGTGAGACGCGCGCCGATCAGCCCGTGCAGCTTGTTGGCCAGCTCGACCATCAGGTCGGCTTCAGCGCAGCTTGCTTCAAAGTCACGGCTGTAGCTGACGTGCGCCTCGTGCATCAGTTGCCCAAGACGCGCCAGATCGTTCGTCTCCAACGCGCGGGCGGCTTCGACGGTGCGCGTATTTTCGGTGATGATGTGACGAGCGCGTTTGCGTGCGGCTTCCGGAATCTCATCGCCCCAGCGTTCGAGGTCGGCGATGGTGGCGTCGCGAAGAAAGCGAATCTGTGGCCGGTGACGAGCGAGAATGGTGCATGCCAACTCAACTTCAGCGCGCCGCGTTCCATATTCGCCGCCGGCGATCGAGTGCCGGACCATGGTATTGGCAATGACAAGCGCCAGATTTTTGGGGATCGGGGCCAGGCGATAGCTGAGGTCGCGGCAGTCGAGCAGCAGGGCATGATCGGCAGCCCCGTTGGCGGAGACAAACTGATCCATGATGCCGCAGTTTGCGCCGACAAATTCGTTTTCTGCTCGTTGGCAAAGCTGGGCCAGTTCAGGCCCGGGAATTTTTATGCCGAGCAGACCCGTGACCGCGGATGCTGTCGCCACCTCCACTGAGGCCGAGCTGGACAAGCCGGAGCCGAGTGGAACGTCGCCCCAGAGAGTGAGGCTCAAGGCTGGAATCGGGTGACCGTCAGCGGCCAGCATCTGCAGGACGCCGAGTGGATAGTCGCTCCACTCCCCGGTGCGCGAGCCGGGCAACGATGCCAGGGGGAAGGTGCGCTCTTCGCTGAAGTTTTCAGCCCACAGGACAACGCGTCCGTCGTTGCGCGGCGAGATGGCGGCCAGAGTGGCAAAGTCGATGGCCGCTGGCATGACGAAGCCTTCCGCGTAATCGGTGTGCTCGCCGATGAGGTTGACTCGACCAGGCGCGGCGAAGACTGCTGGCTCGGCAGCAAAGCGCTTGCGGTGCAGCTCCTTCAGTTGGTCAACACTCTGCATCGGTCATCCTTTCATTCCGTTCTCTCAGGGAATTTAGCCAATCTGTTCGATCTCAATATCCAGCGGCCAATAGGTCGTCCCACCTGGCTCGATCCAGCGGCTCCACGCGCCCATGTTGGCCAGTGCATCGGTTGGAGCTGTGGTCGGTTCCATGGCTACGCACATCTGACGCTGGCCTGTCTCCGGCCAGCCCCCGTAGCAGAGCCACAGGCCCAGATAGGGAGTTACCTGTGCATCGAAGCGCACGGTCAATTGCAGTCCGATGTTGGCGCGTTCAAGCGTACTCCAGCCATCGGCAGAGGACAGCGGCTCGCTGAAAAGCTTTTCGGCGTAACCCGTTGCTGCGGTCTCCGCGACGCTTAGCTCAGGTGCGTGCCTTGCAGGGGAGCCAGGGGAATCCACGGCAGCGGCACGGGGCCAGCCAATCCAATCACCGGCTGCACCGAGACGGTTTCCACGCGAGCCTTCCACGCGCAAGCGCTGAATCGACGGTGGCAGGACGATGCGGTCGCCAGCCTCGCAAGCAAAGAGCGGATGCGCAGCCCAGCTCCACGGAAGACGGTGCGGGCCAAAATTTCGCAGCGAATAGAGAGTGCGAAGGCGCCATCCTGCGGCTGTCTCAGCCAGCATCATGGAACGGGTCAACTCCAACGGAAGACTGAGGCAGCGCGCGCTCATGGTGATGGCGTCCGGATCGCGCCCCAGTACGCGCCAGGGGACGCGCCACAGGTCTCCGTGATCGAGGGTCTGGACCGAACCGGCGGAAGTTTCGACCGTGCCCGCAGCAACCGTGGGCAGACACTCATCCCAGCCGCTGGCGTCGCTTTCTTCAAACGCCATTTCTGTGGAACGCTTGCGGATCGGTCGCAGGGGTTGCTGCAGCAGCTCGTGATCGTGCACGCGCAGGCTGGAGACCTTGCCCCCGAATTCAGGCTGCACTGTGAGCAAACAACCATTTGCTGCAATGACAACCTTTTCATTTCCATCCGTCATGCCAATCCTCATGCGGGGCAAAGATCGTTATCACGGCGACGTCTCTGCTGCTGCGCTTAATCGCCGCCAAATCTCCGGCATCCACTGTTCATGCTCCGGCTTCATCAATACAGAACGCAGACAATTTATTGTTTCCACATTGTCATCGCCAAAGAATCTGCCCGGCAACTGCACCAGCGCAAGATGGAGTCCTAGTGCAGCGCAGGTGTCGAAGATATGTTGTGCCTGAGTAGAATCGCCTGTCACTCGCCACACCACAATATCAAGCTCAGGCGCACTCGGCAAAGGAGAAAAGCGCGGGTCTTCCCGCAATCTGCGATCCATCTCGATGGCCGCGCGTCGTCCGGCAGTCAATCCGCGTGCAAATTGGTCTTCCGTATGGCCGAGCGGGACCAGAGGGAGCAGCTTCTGCGTGGCCCAAAGCGCCACGGCAGCAGCGCCTGCGCGGCTGCACTCCAGGCTGATCTCGCCGAGGTGAAGCTCGGCGGAGGTGAAGTAGGTGTAGGGCGATTCATGCTTGTAGAAGCGTCCCACGGCGGCGTCGCGGAAGAGAACACATCCGCAGCCATAGGGCTGCAAACCGTGTTTGTGCGGATCGACGACGATGGAGTCCACGTACGTGATCGCTTCAAAAGCCTGCGCGGCGTTGGGGCTGAGCGCAGAGCGAATGAGGCGGAAATAGCCGCCGTAGGCTGCATCGACATGAATGCGGAAGCTGTATCGATCACGGAGCGCGAGGATATCGGCGAGCGGATCGACCGCGCCGAGTGCCGTGGTGCCGAGCGTGGCCACCACGGTTCCCACGTCCCCGCGGCGCAGCTCGTCTTCGAGTGCGTTCAGGTCCATGCGTCCCCGGTGATCGCAGCGCACGGAGCCAAACGGAATCCCCAGCACAGAAGTGATCCGCTTATGTGTATAGTGCGCCTGTTCGCTGGCGAGGATCCGCTTGCCCGGAGCGAGTTGGCCGGCAATCCAGAGCGCTTCGAGATTGGCGAAGGTTCCACCGGAGGTCAGGTGACCGAGGAATCCTTGCTGACTGCCCCAGCCGAACATGCGGGCAAGCTCGGCAACGGCTTCGATCTCCAGGGTGGAGCTGGCGCGGCCGCCATCGCGCGCATGATTGTTGGGATTGATGGACATGGCCAGCGCATAGGCCGCCTGGGCCACAGGATGCGGCGGTTTGAGCATCTGGCCGACATAAAGCGGATGAAAGTATGGATAGTTGTCGGTCATCCGTCGTGCCACTTCGGCGATGATCGCGGTGGCCTGCGAGTCAGCCGCCGAGATGGCCGGAGTGAACTCCGGCAGATCGGCAAAGCCCTGTTCGAGCTGCTCAAGCCCCTGGCGGAGCCGTCGGAGGAACTCGTTTCTTTGTCCGTTGCGAATCATATGAAAAGCTCACGATAGCATGTTGGCAGTCTGCGGCCCAAAATGGAACTTAAAGAGGCGTAAAAGTTTGCCGGCAATTTTTCATGTTTGGATTTTCCAGAACGGTGGTACTATCTACGTAGCGTTTGAACCGAACCGGGCGTAAGCAGTACTCGCCCAACCAAGCAAGCTTCTGCCTGTCTTCGCTCCGTTTCACTCCAGCGCAATTCAATTTTCAGGAAATACGAATCAAATGGAACAAGGTACTGTGAAATGGTTTAACGACGCGAAGGGCTTTGGCTTTATCTCGCGTCAGAACGGCGAAGATGTTTTCGTGCACTACTCCGCCATCAACTCGAATGGTTTCAAGAGCCTCCAGGAAGGCCAGGCTGTTCAGTTCAACGTGGTCAAGGGACCCAAAGGATGGCAGGCTGCCGACGTGCAGCCGCTGTAACCCATCCAATCTCTGACACGTTCAGAGTTTCTCAGGGCAGGGAGCGATCCCTGCCCTGAATCTTTTCAGGGGCAATTGCAGGGAATCAATGTGCGCTTGCCTGGCGCGCGCGCGCCAGTTTTTCCAGCGCATCGCAGGCGGCGCGGCAACCATCTTCCTGGGCCAATTGACGCATCGCGGCCTGCGCTTCGATGGCGTAGCCGGGTTTTTCCAACAGCTCCGTGAGTTCCGTTGCCAGCCTGGCGGCAGTCAGCTTGCTGCGCTGGAGGCTGCGTGCCGCACCCAGCCGCACCATCCGCAGCGCGTTGTCGGGCTGGTCGTGGCTCCAGGGAACAATCAGCATGGGCCGCCCGGCGCGCAGGCACTGGGCCACAGTTCCTACGCCGCCCTGGTGTACCACGGCAGCGGCGCGCGGGAAAAGCAGCGAGTGTGGCGCGTAGTCGGCGATGCAGATCGACTGCGGCAGTGTGCGAGTGGGTCGATTGCGCTCATCGGGTCCGACGAGCAGAATCGCGCGTCGACCGATGCGCTGGCAGGCATCGGCGGCGACGGCGAAGAAATCGCCGGCTGTCATGACGGCTGCCGATCCCAGAGTGAAGACCACCGGCTCCGGTCCATTGGCCAGAAACTGCTCGACGGACGCGGGCAACTGATGCATGCCGGAGTCGGCATCGTGATAGCAGAATCCGGTCTGGACGGTCATGGGCGGCCAATCGCGCTGGCGTTCGCCGAGCAACCGGCTGAAGAGCGCCAGGACCAGTTGCTGCGAGTGTTTGCCTTCAAAAAGAGGATTTGCGCCGGGCGGCAATCCAAGCTCCTGCCGCAGCGCGAGAATTGGCTGCGGCCAACTTCGGCTGATGGCGCGAACGAGTCTGCCGATGGCCCAGCCGATGCCGGGAATCCGACCATAGCTTGCCGCGAGCCACTCATACATGGGCAGTGCGGGAGGGTCGCTGGCGGAAAAAAAGCTGATCGGCGCCAGCACGGCGCTTGCCCAGGCGATGCCAGTTTTTTCCGCCACCAGCGGCGCAGCATAGTTCAGCTCGCCGGTGACCAGCAGATCGGCCCGTTGTGGCGCGGAGACGGCCTGCATCAGATCGTCGTAGCTTTGGCGCAACGCCGGGAAAAGAAATTGTCGCAGTCCAAATTCGGTTCCGCGGCGCGGCTCATAAATCTTCGCCGCAAGAGCGGTGTTTTGCGGGTCGATATCGGGGCGGACGGCATGAAACGGGATCCCCAGCGGGCGCACGCGTTCGCGAAAGACCTCGGGCACAGCCAGAACGGTTTCATGGCCGCGGCGCTGCAACTCCAGGGCCAGCGCGATGAGGGGATGGACATCGCCCATGGTGCCGATATTGGTCAGCACAACGCGCATCGTTGGCTCCGTGATGTGTGCTGCGGGCGTTGTGTCAGGCTGCGGCTTGTCGGACTGCAACTTGTCGGGCGAGGTTTCATTGGGCCTGCTCGTTGTCGCGGCGGGCCACCATGATGGGTCTGGTATTGCCCGGTCCCGTACGGCTCAGGCCGTCCAGATAGCGCTCCACGCCGGCGGCCAGGCTTTCGGCGATCCTTTGCCGCCAAGCGGCCTGTCGCAGCAGGCGGGCATCGTCCGGGTTGGTGAGAAAGCTGATCTCCGCCAGCACTGAAGGCATCTGCGCGCCGATCAGCACGACA
>JAJZHE010000193.1 GCA_021804655.1 Acidobacteriota bacterium | reverse complement strand
CACGAAGGCTGATCAACGCCACCTCGCAAAACTACCCCGCTGATCGCCGCGAACTCAATTGATGTTGATGCAATCGCCCCGGATTGCCCAGATCGCCATTTCAATTGAGCGCTCGTCATCGCGTAGAGTAAGAGGGCGGTCGCTGTGCTCAGGAAGTTCCGATTTGAGTGCGGTTGGCGCTGTTCAGGAGTGAATATGAAAGCCCTTGTCAAGAAAGAAGCATCGCCGGGCCTGTGGATTGAAGAGATTCCGGAGCCGGTCATTGGGATTAATGATGTTCTCATCCGCGTCCGTTACGCAGGGATATGCGGCACGGATGTGCATATCTATCAGTGGGACGAATGGGCGCAGAAGACGATTCCCGTGCCGATGGCCATTGGCCACGAGTTTGTGGGCGAAATTGTTGCTGTTGGGGCAAATGTGAACGATTTTCACGTGGGCGATGTGGTCAGTGGCGAGGGCCATGTCGTTTGCGGGCGCTGTCGAAACTGCATGGCAGGGCGTCGTCATTTGTGTGCGAATACGCAAGGGGTTGGCGTGAATCGCCCGGGAGCATTTGCGGAATACATTGCGTTGCCGATGGCCAATATCTGGCGTCACGATGGCAAGATCGACCAGCATGTGGCCGCGATCTTCGATCCCTTCGGCAATGCGGTGCACACGGCACTTTCATTTCCCGTGTTGGGCGAAGATGTGCTCATTACCGGCGCCGGCCCCATTGGCATCATGGCAATTCCGGTTGTTCGACAGGCTGGGGCGCGTCATGTCGTGATCACGGATATGAATCCGTATCGGCTGGAGCTGGCGCGCAAAATGGGCGCGACGCTGGCGGTGCATCCGCAGGAGACATCCCTGTCCGAGGTGCAGCGCAGGCTGGGAATGGCGGAGGGATTCGACGTTGGGCTGGAGATGTCTGGCAATCCCGCTGCGCTGGCGCAGATGATCGACAACTTGTGCCACGGGGGCAAAGTAGCCATTCTGGGCATTCCGTCGAAGGAGATGCCGATGGACTGGCGCAAGGTGATCTTCAACATGATCACCATCAAAGGCGTGTATGGACGGGAGATGTATGACACGTGGTACAAGATGTCGGTGATGATTGAATCCGGCGTGGATATTTCGCCTGTAATTACGCATCGATACGACTTTGCCGACTTTGAAAAAGGCTTTGCCGCCATGATCTCCGGCAACACGGGCAAAGTTGTTCTCGACCTGACCACGCTGGGCTGAGGAGGCAAGATGTACGGGAGCTTTGAGCAACATATCGAGCAGAAACTTGCCGCAATCGAGGCCGATGGCCTGACCAAGCGCGAGCGCCTGATTGAAGGTCCGCAGCAGCCGCGCGTCGAGGTTGCATCGGGTGAAGTGCTGAACCTTTGCGCGAACAACTATCTCGGACTCGCCAATCATCCTGCGATTGTGGCCGCGGCGCACGAGGCGCTGGATCGCTGGGGGTTCGGAATGGCAAGCGTGCGCTTCATCTGCGGCACACAGTCGCTGCATCGGACGCTGGAGCAGCGGCTGAGCGCATTTCTGCATACGGACGATACAATTCTGTACAGTTCCTGTTTCGACGCGAATGGGGGACTTTTTGAGACGCTGCTGGAGGCTGAAGATGCGATCATTTCTGACGAACTGAACCACGCCAGCATCATCGACGGCATCCGCTTGTCGAAGGCTGCGCGTTTCCGCTATCGCAACGGCGATATGACCGATCTGGAGGCGCAGTTGCAACAAGCTGCCGGAACGCGTCATCGAATGATTGTTACGGATGGCGTCTTCTCGATGGACGGCTTTGTGGCCAAGCTCGACCGCATCTGCGATCTGGCGGAGAAACACAACGCGCTGGTGATGGTGGATGACTCGCATGCTGTCGGCTTCTTCGGTCCTGGTGGGCGGGGCACGCCTGCGCTTTTTGGCGTGGAGCGGCGCGTGGACATTGTGACGGGCACGCTGGGCAAAGCACTGGGCGGAGCCAGCGGTGGCTATACCAGCGGACGGAAGGCGATCATCGACCTGTTGCGCCAACGTTCGCGGCCGTATCTTTTCTCGAATTCGGTGGCACCGCCGATTGTTGCAGCGACAATGCAGGCGTTGGATCTTGTCAGCAAGTCTGCTGGGTTGCTGGAGGCTTTGTGCGCAAACACACAGTTTTTCCGGCAGTCACTGACGGCAGCCGGATTTACGATTCAGCCTGGGGATCACCCCATCGTTCCGGTGATGTTTGGGGATGCTACGGTGGCTACACGAGTGGCAGAGCGGATGCTTGCCAAGGGCGTATACGTCGTTGCGTTCAGTTATCCGGTGGTGCCGCTGGGCAAGGCGCGCATTCGCACGCAGATCTCCGCTGCGCATACGCGCGCCGATCTGGAGTTTGCGCTGCGTTGCTTTATAGAAACAAAAGCCGAACTGGGCATCTGACCCGGCTCGGCTTCTGACTGGCGATTTTGCTGCAAGGAAGCTATTCGTTGCCGACAGCTTTGGCAAAGCCGTACATGAACTGCAATGCCTTGGTGTAGGAATCGATCGGGAGACGTTCATCCTGGCCGTGCATGCGCTCGTCGCCGCGCTCCAGCGCAATTCCAGAGAAGCCGTAACAGGGGATTCCAGCTTTGGCAAAGTAGATGCTGTCCGATGCTCCGTCCTCCATGATTGGTGTGACGGGGGTCCCCGGCCAAATGGCCTCGACCATCGCGTCGAGTGGCTTGAAGACCTCCGGCATCGGAGGTGGCGGCGTCATCGCCTGCCGGTCCGGAGCTACATCCGAAACCACGCCTGCGTCTGAGACATACTTCACCGTCAGCTTCGGATCGTTGAACAAAGCGATTAACTGTTGTCGGATCTGCTCCGGCGAGTGGCCGGGAAAGATGCGGCAGTTGACGTTGGCCTGCGCGGTCTGCGGCAGTGCGTTGTTGGCGTGTCCGCCGGAGAGGCGCGTGGCCACACAGGTGGTGCGGAAGTTGGAGTTGTAGTCGGGAGACGCTGCGGAAAGACGAGCTGCTGCGGCCATATCCGGCGGAGTTTGCAGGATGGCGCGCATATCCGCAGCCGTTTGCCCGTGTTCCTGTTTTGCGATTGCGGTGAAGTACTCGCGCGTCACGCTGTTCAGCTCAAAGGGAAAGCTGTAAGCCGACAGCTTGTTGAGCGCGGCCATAAGTTCATAGATTGCGTTGTCTGGCCGGGGCAGGGAACTGTGGCCTCCGCGATTGTAGGCAGTGACCTGAAAATCGGAGTAGACCTTTTCGGTTGCTTCCACGTCGGCGACAACGGCTTTGCCGTGTGTCAACTCGACTCCGCCGGAGTCCGGGTTGATGACAAAGGCGGCATCCACGAGGTTACGGTGATTTTCAACGAGCCAGCTTGCGCCGTTGGATTTGCCACCCTCCTCGTCGGCGGTGAGGGCCAGAATCATGCCGCGCTTTGGCTGGTAGCCTTCGCGATGGAGTCGCAGAAATGTGGCCACGACGGTTGCGTCGGAGTCTTTCATGTCCTGCGTCCCGCGGCCGTAGTAGTAGCCATCTTTTTCGACGAACTGGAATGGGTCAGTGTGCCAGTCGGAGCGCAGCGCTTCCACGACATCAACGTGGCAGAGAAAGAGCACCGGCTTCTCGCTTTTGTCTGTGCCGGGATAATCGACAACCAGGTTCATCTTGCGGTCGTTTGGACCCAGCAGATGCAGGTTGGAAGCAGGGAATCCTGCATCGAGGAAGCGTTTTTCCATCGCTTTGGTAGCGGTTGTCACGTTGCCCTGCGGGGTGTCCGTTGTGTTGATCTCGATGAGTTGCCTGAAGATGGCGCGCGCCTCGGAGAGATCGGACGCAGGCACGGGGACGGCGGTTTGCGCGGCTGCAAGAGCTGTCGATAAACCCAAAGGAACGATGAGCAGGAAGAATTGTCTCTTGAACATGTTCGTAATGATAAGCCGATTTCGGCATTACAGAAAGGACGAAATCAGAATACAGGCGAATGGCTGGCTGGTGACGTCAGATTGAAGTGGTTCCGGTTATTTAGACAAGATTTGTCGTTCCCTAAGTGGAAGTTCTTGTTTTTGCTTTTAGGCTGCCAGGGGTTCTGGCGTGCGGTTGAAGTATACCTGATCGGGCGTTTGCGCCTTCAGGCTGGAGTGGGGTCGGGTCAGGGCCGACGCATCTTAATTGGTCAGTAGTTGTAGCAGGTAGTCATTATCCCAACCGGCTTTGAGGCGTTTTCCCTTGATGCCTAGTTTGGTGGTTTTGTCTTGCCGGAGCAGGTTGAGGGCGATGCGATTGAGCAGCGAGAAGTTTTGAGCCGAGTTCTGCTGGCGTTTCCGGTCCAGGTCTTCGCCGAAGCTATGGAACCTCTGCACAAGTCTGCCGCCTGCGTCATTCTTGAATAGACTATAAGGATGAAGCGAATGGCGTGTTTTCAGCAGACGTTTGCATCGCAGTCCGGTTTTG
>JAJZHE010000047.1 GCA_021804655.1 Acidobacteriota bacterium | reverse complement strand
CCTCATCGAGCCGCAGTATCACCTTGCCGAGATTGTCGTCACCAACCAGCCCACCGGTCAGGTGAACAATCTGCAAAACAGCAAGGCGACCAACGACACGGATGCGAAGAAGAAAATGCAGATGATTCGCAATCACCTCGACAGTGGTGAAGAGTTTTCTTCCGTTGCCATGAGCTACTCCGAAGATCCTTCCACCAGCAGCAACGGAGGGGATCTGGGCTTCATTCTGGAGACGCCGCTCAAGACAGAGCACCCGGACGTTTACGCCGCGGTGAGCAAGCTGAAGTCGGGCGAGACAACGGAAACACTTCCGATCAATCTAGTGCAGGGCAAGACGAAAAAAGTGGTAGGCTACGCTATCTATCAACTCATCGAGCGCCGCCCGGCTGGCCAGGGCCAGATCAGCGATCCTCGCGTACAGCAAAGTATCCGCCAGCAGCTTCGCGACAGCCACGCCCAACTCCTGCAGCTTGCCTACGACGAGATGCTGCATGACGAAGCCAAGGTTCACAACTATCTCGCTGAAGATATCCTGAAAAAAGGCGTTCAGTAGCTCTTCCAGAAGAAAAATCCTGCCATTGCGAAGCCGATCACCACGACGGCTGCTCGCAACAATTTTGGGTTCAGCTTCTGCGCTGCGCGCGAGGACCAGTAGCCGCCCGCCGCGCAAGTGAGCATCGCTGCCAGGCAATAGCGCCACTCCACCTTCCCGCTGAAGATAAACAGCAGGCATGCTACGCCGTTGGCCATCGTCGTCGAGACCACCTTCATCGCGTTCATCTTGTTCAGATCGTCAAAGCCGAATAAAGAGAGCAGCGAGATAATCAGAAAACCCGCGCCAGCGCCAAAGTAGCCGATATAAAAGCACACCACCGCGGTCATCATGATCAGCGGCCAATATCCTCGGGGCTGAGCATCGTGGTGGCTTCGAACCAAGGCGCGACGCTGCAATCGACGCGTCACCGGGCCGCTGAAAGCGAAGATGAGTGCTGCAATCAGCAGCAGCCAGGGCACCAGCCGCATGAACGTCGTTGCAGGAGTGTTCAACAGCACCACAGCTCCCACTGAGCCGCCAACCAGCCCGGCAATCCCCATCAATACAGCCAGACGTGGGTACTTGCGCACTTCGTTCCAGTAGCCGGCAATCGACATCAACTGCCCCGGCCACAGAGCAACTGTATTTGTGGCATTCGCCTGAATCGGACCAATCCCGACGGCCAGCAGCGCCGGAAAACTGAGAAACGACCCGCCGCCAGCCACAGCATTCAACGCCCCAGCGATAAAAGCAGCAACGGCGATCCACGGCAGGCGCCAGTCGACACCGACGATCCAGTTGTGCATCCTCCAGCCATTCAGGCTGGCAGTCCATAAGTAAAGCATCGTTTTCAGTGTAAGCGGTGCGCGCGCTTGGGTGCTTCGTCAACCCTCGGTATCGATCAATGCCGGTAATCGCTCCAGAAAAACCACGCCGCCGTCGCAAAGCCGATGAATGAGACAAAACGGCGCATCCACACCGGATCGATCTTTCGCGACGAGTGTGCCGCCAGATAGCCACCCACCGTTGCCAGCACCGCCATCGCCATGCAATCCCTCCAGGCAATCCGACCATGCAAAGCAAACCACGCCACCGCGATGCCGATCGACACCAGCCCGTTCACCGTCTTCAGCGCAATCATCTCGCGCATTCCGGTGATGCCGCAGACCGCCAACAGCGCCATCACCAGAAAACCACCGCCCGCGCCAAAGTAGCCAACGTATGCGCTGACCGCGATCATCCCCGTGATCAGCCAGAATTCCGAGACGTGTGCGGCGCGATGTCGCGCTGTCCATCGACCCAGCCAGTCGCTCACAAAAAACATCGTCGCTGCAAACAGCATCAGCCACGGCAGCAGATGCAGAAACCGCTGGTTTGGCGTCAACAGCAGCAGCCAGGCTCCTACCAGTCCGCCTGCCAGCGAAGCCAGAGCCAGCGGCACAATCCGATGCCCGTGTTCGCGCAGATCATGCCGAAAGACCGCAGCCGAACTCCACTGCCCCGGCCACAGCGCCACGGTATTCGTCGATTGCGCCGAAACAGATGCGAACCCGCGCGCCTGCAAAATGGGAAGTAGAAACGGCAGTGTGAGAAACGATCCGCCCCCGGCCAGCGTATTCAACACGCCCGCCCATAAAGAAGCCATGAGGAGAACTATAAGCTGGAGGTTATGAGAGAAGAATGATTCCATTCCTCACTGTAGAGTCACTTTCGATTCATGCCAACAAAAAAATGTACGATGATTCAAACAGCGGCCTTGCATGCGCGAATATGGAGGAGAACCCATGTATCACCATCGACGCTTTGCTGCCATTCGCATTGCACGCCTTTCGCGATACAGCTTGCTTGCGCTTGTTGCCACTGCCGCTGGCGCAGCAGCCCAGCAGCCTGCCCAGCAAGGCATCCCGCCCATCACAGCGCCCATCCAGACCGCGTACGCGCTGCGCTACCAGCAGATTCGTCCCGGCACCGGGGCTGCCGCCGCACCCGGCATGCTGCTCACTGTCCAGTACACGGGCTGGCTTGCGGCAGACGGCACAGAGTTTGATTCCTCCCGAGATCGCGCCAGCGCGCAGTTTCCTCAGGGTGAGCCGTTTCAGTTCGTGCTGGGCAGCCATCAGGTCATTCCTGGCTGGGATACTGGACTTGTCGGCATGCACGTCGGCGGTATTCGTCGCCTGATCATCCCCTGGCAACTTGCCTATGGTGCATCGGGCCATCCCCCCGTCATCCCACCCCAGGCCGATCTTGTCTTTGACGTTGAGTTGCTTGATGCCGCCCCGCCCGACCAGAACGGCGACGCATACGGCCCGGCCAATCCAGGGGCGAATGCTCCACCCACGCCGCCACAGCCGCAAACTCCACCCACACCGGACGCGCCACCCACTCCACCCGATGGCGCACGGCGATAATCTCCCGTATTCGGCTACAATGAGCCTCGGGGCCAACCAATGGCAGTGCGCGCAATCTATCCCGGAACCTTCGATCCGCCTACCAACGGTCATCTTGACCTCATCGCGCGCGGCGGCAAGCTCTTCGAGCACCTGACAGTTGCGATTCTGAACAACCCGATCAAGAATCCGTTGTTTACGGTCCAGGAACGCGTCGAAATGATGCGCGAAGCCACCCGCCAGCTCGAAAACGTCACGGTGGAAACCTTTGACGGCCTGATGGTCGATTTTGCTCGCCAGAAACAGGCCACAGCCGTCCTTCGCGGCATCCGCGCGATCAGCGACTACGAATACGAGTTCCAGATGGCCCTGATGAACCGCCGACTCGCTCCTGAGGTCGAAACGGTCTTTCTCCAGCCCGCCGGACGGTATTCCTTTGTCAGCTCGCGCATGGTCAAAGAGGTCTTCAGCTTCGGCGGAGACATCACCGGCCTCGTCCCTGCCAATGTTCTCAAGCGCCTTCGCCGCCAAGCCAGACAAACTGCTGGCTGACGGCTGCTCTCACATCGTCGATAGTTCTGAATCCCATGCAAATCCAATCGCAACAGTGTCTTACGTTTGTCTTACAAGCGTAAGACAAGTGTCTAACGTGTCGGACGCCTGTCTTACATACGTCGAACACCTGTCCTGCAAATGTTCGACACGCGTCCGACGGATCATCGGGCATCTCCATTTCTCAAAGCCGTTCTCAAACCCGTCTGGTCCGCAAACCCCAAAATCGTTACACTAAAGACACCATGTCCATCTCCGCACCCGCCCAAGTCTTTGCCGATCGCATCTCCCGTATTGAAGTCTCCGCAACCATGGCCGTCGCCGCGGAGGCCACCAAACTCCGCAGCCAGGGCGCGCACCTCATCGACTTCGGTGCGGGTGAACCGCACTTCCCCACGCCCCAGCACATTAAGGATGCTGCGATCGACGCGATCCAGGCTAACTTTACCCGCTACACTGTCGTTCCCGGCATCGCCGACGTCCGTAAGGCCATCGTGGAGCGCCACGCCGCCGACTTCGGCTCCGACTACGGTCTGGATGAGGCCATCTTCACCGCCGGCGGCAAGCTTGCCCTCTTCAACACCATTCAGGTTCTTGTCGATCACGGAGACGAGGTGATTCTTCCGGTTCCCTACTGGGTCAGCTTCAAGGACATCATCCAGTACGCTGGCGGCAAGGTGGTTTTTCTTGAGACTGAGGAGTCCGAGGGCTTCCGTATTACCGCTGACGCTATCGAAGCGGCCATCACCCCGCGCACCAAGGCCATCATTCTCAATTCGCCCTCCAATCCCGCGGGCAGCGTCGTCTCCGCCAGCGATCTGGAGCGCATCGTGCGGCTGGCTCACGAGCGCGGCATCTATCTTCTTCTGGACGAGTGTTACGTCTATCTCAACTATGAGGGCAAGCCTGTCTCTGGCGGCAGTTTCACCTGGGCCAAGGATCATTTGATCGTCCTCGGATCGCTCTCGAAGACCTACTCCATGACGGGCTGGCGCGCCGGCTACGCGCTGGGGCCGAAGTCGGTGATCGCCAATCTCTCCAAGTTGCAGTCGCAGTCCACCTCGAACGCAACCAGCTTCGTCCAGAAAGGCGCCATTGCTGCTCTGGCTGGATCGCAGCAGTGCGTTGCCGATTTTCGTGCCGAGTTTCTGGAACTGCGCGACTACATCCTCGCTCAGGTGCGCACCATTCCCAACGTTACCTGCACCACTCCTGGCGGCGCGTTTTACGTATATCCGAATTTCTCGCACTACATCGGCCGCAATGGCGTTCGCTCGGCGACGGAACTGGCCACGCGCCTGCTCCATGAAGGCCATGTGGTTGCCGTGCCCGGCGAGGCCTTCGGAACGCCGCATCACCTGCGATTCTCCTACCCGGTCACCCGCGAAACCATCGATGAAGGTGTACGTCGGATCAAGGAATTTCTCGCGAAGCTTGGTTGAGCCAACCTGTCATCCCGTTTGCGATTCCGGTGCGCTTTTTGCCACCGGCGTTGCAGGCAGGCTAAGATAGGTTTTCCATGTTAAATACACCCGATTTCCGACCTGTGATATTGGCCGGCGGTAGCGGTACGCGCTTCTGGCCTCGCTCTCGACGTGCGCACGCCAAGCAGGTATTGGCACTCGACGGCGACCGCTCCATGCTTCAACAGACCGTCGAGCGCCTGGCCCAGCTCGCTGCACCCCAGTCCATCTGGGTGATCACCAACGAATTGCTCTCCGCGGAGATTCAGTCCCAGCTTCAGGGCGTGCCCATGCGCCAGATCGTCGAGGAGCCTGCGGCACGTAACACTGCGCCGGCCTGCGGACTTGCGGCTTTTCTCATCGAGCGCGAAAATCCGCAAGCCGTACTCGGTGTTTTTCCCTCCGATCACGTCATTGGCGATGAGCCGCGTTTTCTCAAGCGCATTCAGCAGGGTATCCACCTCGCCGCTTCCGGAGATGTCATGGTCGTTCTGGGCATCGAGCCTTCGCGCGCTGAAACTGGTTACGGCTACATTGAAACCGGTGATTCGGTTCGCTGCGCAGAGGAGGAAGGCGCGCTCCATGTCCGTCGATTTACAGAGAAGCCCAGCGCACATCGCGCCGAAGAGTTTGTCGCTGCCGGTAACTACTTCTGGAACTCCGGCATGTTTCTCTGGTCGGCTCGCACGCTTGCGAATGCCGTCCGTGAACATCTGCCGGAGATGGCTCCTCTCCTTGAAGAGATCGCCGCCGCCTGGGATACTCCTCGGTTCGCGCAGGTGTTCAGCGAACTGTATCCGAAGTGCGAAAACATCTCGGTCGATTACGCGATTCTTGAGCCGCGCTCAGCCAAGGGGCAACATCTCTCTGGACTCTTCTGTCTGCCGTCGGAGTTTGGATGGAACGATCTTGGATCCTGGGAGTCGCTTTTCGAGTTCCAGCGCGACACACGCCTGCGCGGGGACGAGAGCGGCAACGTTGCAGAAAGCTCCGGCGTCATGACTGTCGATGCGGAGAACAACTACGTCTATAGCCCGCGCAAACATGTTGCACTTGTCGGCGTGAGCGACCTGGTTATTGTCGAAACCGAGGACGCCATTCTTGTCGCGCGTCGCTCTCGATCTCAGGATGTCGGCAGAATCGTCAAAGAGCTTACTGCCGAGGGTCGCAACGAGCTGATTTAATCTGCTTCGCTGCATCTCTCGATCGCTGGCGCAGCGGGCGTCGCGTCGGTTAACTTCGCTTGCCGCGACAGCTCCGCTCCAGCTACCCGTCCCACGCTGCGCAAAATCGCTTTGTGAGGCCATCGACCATCTTCATTTTGAAAGAAAATCTCGCCGATGCGCTTTTGCGCTGGCTGATAGTACCAGCGCGTCAGAAGTGCCATATCACCTTGTCTGCGAATTGCATTCATGGTCACGCAGTTCATCGCCTTCAGGCTTTGTATGCAGGCATTCAGGCGTTCCATCCGTGTATCGCGAGGCGCAACCTGAGCATTCGCCTCTGACTGCCCATGTGAGAAAGGAGCAGAAACAGGCACTGGTTCCAGCAGCAATGGCTGCGCATACAGCGAACTTGAACCGGAGCCTTCGTTCTGAATCCGCATGCCCAGAGTTGAAAACATCTGCGGCCCATGAAGCGCACCATGCGCAAAGAGGAAGAGTGCAACCGCATTCGGCTGTGCAGCGGGAACCACAATACATGCTTGCATTTCAGATAGCGGACGCACCAGCTCGGCAGCCAGTCCTCGCACCCACTCCACTTGCTTCGCCTGCGCATGCAGTGCCGCCGCCTCTTCAAAGGCAAGCTGTGCCGAGGCCGCGTCGCGCGCTGCGTTCAGCACGTGCAGACGGCTCTGGCCGCCAGTGGTCAGAAAATTCAGCACCGCCGCGGCTTCCTCGCCATAACGCTCATCCGTGCAGCCTTTGAAGCACGGCGCAAGGCACTTCTTCATCTCCGAATAAACGCAGCCCGGATGCGATGGGTCGGGTGCCAGCTTCTCCTCACAGCGCCGCAGCAGAAAAAGCTTCAGCAACTCTTCGCTGTAGCGCTCGGCAGCCGCGCGTGAGGGGAACGGTCCATAGAGCCACTCGCTTTGTTCTCGCTGTACTCGTGTCGTTACGCTCAGGCGTGGATACGGATTGGCTCCGTGAAAACGTACAAATGTGGGCATGCGCAGGTGCATCCGCTGCAATGCTCGTTCGCCGTACAGTTCCAGCAGTATCTGAAACTGCACCGCCTGTGCCTCAAGCGTTGAACCCACCGGTCGCCACGCCACCGAACGCACACGCGCGGCAAGCTGGAATCTTCGCGGATGCGCCGGATCGGCCACCAGTAGCCGCGCGAGCCGCCGTCGAAGATCGGCCGCTACGCCGACATAGGGCTGTGTGCCGACGTCGCCGAACAGTGCAAAAACGGACATCTGCCGCGCGGGTAGATCGTGCAGCAGGTTTTGCGGCTCGTCGGCGCAGAAGGGAAGCGACTCTGGAAGCAGGGAACTCATCACGCGCCTGCGATCGTCATCCCGTCGATGCAAAGCGTCGGTGATGCCACCGAGCCGCGAAACTCCAGATCGTTCCCAATTGCAACAATGTTGCGAAACATCTCGCCGAGTTTGCCTGCAATCGTGATCTCTTCCACTGCATGTGTCAGTTCGCCGCCTTCAATCCACAGTCCGGAGGCTCCGCGCGAGTAATCACCCGTCACCTGGTTTACGCCAAAGCCCATCAGGCTCGTCACGTACAGTCCGCATGGCACTGCGCGCAGGATTGCTTCCGGCGACTGCATGCCCGGCGCGATGTATAAATTACCCGCACCAATGCCGCCTCCAGAGGCGTTTGCTGTCGAGCGCATCCCCAGCTTACGCGCGGCATAGACGTTCATCAGCCACGTCTGCAACACGCCATTTTTTACCACGGTTGTCGCGCGCGTCGGCAGGCCGTCGCCATCGAATGGACGCGATCCGAAGCCGCCCACTCCGCTCGGCAGCATCATCGTGTGATCGTCCACAATCGTCACCTCCGGCGCAGCGATTCGCTCGCCCAGATGCTCTTTCAGAAACGACGCCGAACGCCAGATGGCGTCTCCGCTGGCTGCTTCAAACAGATGACCCAGCAGAGTGCGCGCCGCTTCGGGCGCAAAGACGATCGGCACCTGTTGCGTGGCCACGCGCCGCGCGCCCAGCATGCGCAACGCACGCCGTGCGGCTTCTGCGCCAATTGTTTCTGGCGTCTCCAGATCGCTCAGCCTCCGCGCACTTGTCCACCAGCTTTCTCGCTGCATCGCGCCGACATCGTCCATCGCAATCGGAACGGTCGAGACTCCACAGTGGCTCGCGCGATACTCGCCAGCAAATCCGCGTGAGTTCGCCAGAATTCGCCGCGCTGTCGCCGCACTGAACGAGCCGCCAGCCGATTTGCGAATCCGCGCGTCTGCCGCCAGTGCCGCGGCTTCAGCGCGTTGTGCCAGCGCAATGCGCTCGCCCACCGGCAACGCGTATACATCCTCAAACCAGAGGCGAAGGTCGTTTTCGTATGCACCCATCTCTGCTGCCTCGGCCAGTCCCGTGCACGGATCGGCTTCGGTGATGCGGACCAGCGCCATCGCGTTCGCCACGAGATCGTTCAAGCCCGCGCGCGTCAAATCACTCGTCGAGGCCGAGGCTGACAACTGGCCGTGATAGACCCGCAGGCCGAGGCTGCGTGAGCCGGACTCTTCCAGTGTCTCCACTTCACCCATCCGTACTGTCACGCTGAACTCGTCACCCTCAGAAATGCTTGCCGCCGCGTCGCTGGCTCCAGATTGCAGCGCGCGTTGCACCACTTCGAGCGCCAGAGCGCGAAGATCATCTGCCGAAAGTTTTTCTGGCGAAGTCTGTGTGCCTGTCGTCATAGTCATACGGTATCAAAGTGAAGCGTCGGATAGACAGGAGGGTTATGCAGGCGCGTACACACGACCTCGTCATCCGTCTGTACGCTGCATGTGGTGGCTCGGATGATGATGCAGATACCCTGACCACAAACGCCAGAAACATGTCATGACAGCGATGATCCTGCCGTGTTACCTTGCCGTTGTTCCCTTTCAGATTTTCGCGTCACTGTACTTTTCGGAGTGCCTTGAATGACCTCGCAAATCCCCCCATCGATGGTCCTGGCCGCAGATGTTCCCGCTGCTCGTATCTTTCCCGCGTTTTCTGCGGGGCTGTCTGGCAAAAGCTTTTTGCAAATGCCGTTTGCGCTCGCAGCTCTCATACTCTTCGGCTGCTCTTCGCTGTTGGCGCAGACCAGCTTTGGCACCATCGCTGTGGGTACGGCTTCTGCCAGCATGAACGTCACCGTTACGGCACAGTTCGCGGGTACCGTGAGCACGGTGGATGTGCTCACGCTCGGCCAGAGCGGCCTTGATTACGCCGCCGCTGCCAGCGGCACCTGCGCCAATGCCAATCTCGCCGTTGGCAACACCTGCACCGTTCCCGTTACCTTCACCCCTGCCGCTCCTGGCGCGCGTCCCGGAGCTGTTCTGCTCCTCGACAGCACAGGCAACCGCATCGGCGTCTCCTTCCTTGCTGGCTCCGGAAGCGGCGGTCTTGGGGTCTTTTTACCTGGCACCATGCAGACGATTGCTGGCGACGGTGCATGGACCTCCGTGCTCGACGGCAATCTCGCCACGCAGGCCGATCTTGATCTGCCCGAAGGCGAGGTGCTCGACGGAGATGGCAATCTCTACATCGCCGACAGCGCCCACAATCGCGTCCGCGAAGTCAGCGCGAGCACAGGCAAAATCTCCACCCTCGCCGGCAACGGAAACCCCGCTTACACCGGCGATGGCGGCCTGGCCATCAACGCCACACTGAATACGCCGGCGAGCGTTGCTCTCGATGGCGCAGGCGATCTCTACATCGCCGATTCTGGCAACCACGTCATCCGTCGCATCGTGCTGGCCACCGGAATCATCACCACTTTTGCCGGCAACGGAAGTGCGGGTGATGCCGGCGACGGCGGCCCGGCCACTTCTGCTTCGCTTAACAATCCTCTCGGTGTCACAGCCGACGCCGCGGGCGATCTTTACATCGCCGACAGCTATAACCACAAAATTCGCGAGGTCAACTCTGCAGGCACCATCAACACCATCGCAGGCAACGGAACCACCCAGGGCAACGGAGCCGGCAGCTACAGCGGCGATGGCGGCCCGGCGACTCTAGCTGGGTTGAATTATCCCTACGCCGTCGCGCTCGACAACTCGGGCAATCTCTACATTCCGGACTCGGCCAACAACCGCATCCGCGTCGTCAACGCCAGCACGCAGATCATCACCACCTTCGCCGGCAACGGTATCCAGGGTTCGGCCGGCGACGGAGGAGCGGCTACTCAGGCCAATCTCTATTCGCCCTCAGGAGTGGCCTTCGATCCGGCAGGCAATCTCTACATCGCCGATACCCAGAACAATCGCATCCGCAAGGTCAGTGCAGGCACCGGGACGATCACCACCGTCGCCGGTAACGGCATCGGCCTCTATGCCGGCGACAATACCAGCGCCTACGCCGCAGGACTCTATGGCCCCTACGGCCTGGAAGTCGACCCCGACGGCAATCTGCTCATCGCCGACTACTTCGACCATCGCATCCGCCGCATTCAGGTCAATCTCGCCACCTTTAAGCTCACAACTCCCGTGCGTCAGGGAGACAAATCTCCCACGCAGCAGGAGACACTGGAAAACGACGGGACAGCCGCGCTGAACCTTACCGCTCTTACGCCGGACTCCAACTCCGCTCTTGACCCCACCGTCACCACCTGCGTCACCACCACGCCGCTTGCCACTGACACAGATTGCGTTCTCGGCGCACAGTTTGCTCCCAACACCTCCGGCAACCCGCTCACCGCCACCATCACGACCACTGCCAACTCCGACAACTCGCCTCTGCTTATCCAGATCACTGGCGACGCCACCGCCGTCAACTCCACCACGACTGCACTCCTCGCCACGCCCAGTCCCGCCAACTTCGGCCAGACGGTCGCACTTCAGGCTACGGTCACCACCGGCTCAGGAACCGGCGCGCTCACCGGCACCGTCAGCTTCAGCGATGGGAGTAAAACGATCGTCTCCGGCATGCCCATCAGCTCCTCCGGCACTGCCAGCTACTCCACCAACAATCTAGCGGTCGGCCTCCATTCGCTTACTGCCAGCTACAGCGGAGACACGGGACACTTCGCCAGCACCTCCACGCCGCCTACGTCGGAGACGGTGAATGAAGCCACCTCCACCACGCTCACTTCCAGCGCAAATCCCTCTGGCGTCGGTGCTGCCGTCACCTTCACGGCAGTCATTACGGCTCCCAACGGCGGCGGCGTCATTCCCAATGGCTCGGTTAACTTCCTCGACGCAGGCACTGTCCTTGGTACTGCGACTCTCAGCGCTAGTGGAGTGGCTACCTTCACCACCTCCAGCCTCAGCAACGGTCAGCATACAATCACCGCGGCCTATGGCGGCGACGCGGCAAACTACATTCTCGGCAGCACCTCGAACGCCATCGCGCAAAGCGTTCAGGCACCCTCCACCACCGCCGTCACCTCTTCGCCCAATCCCTCTGGATACGGCGTCGCGGTCACCTTTGTCGCTACCGTCACTCCCGGCGGCAGCGTCACCCCCACCGGCTCGGTCAGCTTCATCGACAACGGCGCACAGATTGGCAGTGGCGTGCTCAGCGGATCGCCGGCCACGGCCTCGTTCACCACTTCTGCCCTTGCCGCAGGTCAACACTCCATCACCGCGCAGTATCTTGGCAGCTCCGGCAACGGAGCCAGCACCTCGCCGCCGTTCACCCAGACTGTCTCTCCCGTGCAGACGGCCACTACTGTCACAGCCGCGCCGAACCCGGGCATCGCCGGTCGCGGCGTCACGCTCACCGCTTCCATCAAAGCGCTTCAGGGAGCGACCATTCCCGTCGGCTCCGTCACCTTTACCGACGGTGGCACGGTGCTCGGCACAGCCACTGTCAACAGCGCCGGCCTCGCGACCATCACCTCCAACCTCAGCGTCGGTCAGCATGCGATTGTCGCTTCCTACGCTGGCTCTGCCAACGATGGCTCCAGTGTCTCCGCTGCGTTTCCGCTGACGGTGCAACTGGCCACCACGCAGGTTGTCGCCACTGTTTCGCCCAATCCCGCGCTCGTCCTGGCGCAGGTTCTCTTCAACATCAAGGTCACCGGCAACGGCGGCATTCCCACTGGCCCCGTCACGCTCATTGTCGATGGCAAATCCTCTGCGACGGCCAGCCTCGACGCCACCGGAGCAGCCACCATTCCGTTCTCCACGCTGGGTGTCGGCACCCACGTCATCAGCGTCAGCTACGCCGGTGACAGTAACGACGCCGCCAGCAGTTCCACTCCGCTCAGCGAAGTCATCCAGCCCATCCCCACGGCCACTGCGCTTGGCGTCACCACGACGGGTGCCGGAAGCGCGACACAGCAGACTGTCCTTGTCTCCACTGTCATCGGAGTCAGCGGTCCTGTGCCCACCGGAACCGTTCAGTTCCTCAACGGCTCCTCCGTCATCGGCTCCAGCGGTCTCGACTCCACCGGTGTCGCAACTCTCGTTCCCAATCTTCCGACCGGAACCTACTCGATCGTTGCCGAATACAGTGGAGATGCCATTCACAGCCCATCCACGTCGCAGCCGGCCACGCTCTCCACCGCTGCTTCCACTTTCAGCATGAATTTGAATCCGCCCTCGATTACGCTCAAAACCGGCCAGAATCAGACCATCACCGTGAGCATCGACTCTGTCAACCAGGCCACGGACACCATCAGCCTTGGCTGTGCCAACCTTCCCGCCGCCGTCAACTGCCACTTTGCCGCCAATGATCTTAAACTTGTCGCTGGTGGATCGGCCACCACGCAGCTCACCATCGACACCAACAACCCGCTCAGCGGCGGAGCCACAGCCTCAGTTCGCAAACCCGACACCGCTGCCGCGCCCCTGCTTGCCGGCCTCAGCCTGCCGTTGGCCGGCTTCCTCGGCTGGCTCCTCTGGCGTGCGCGGCGTCGCGCCCAGCGTTGGCTGGTGCTGGTTCTGCTCGCAGCCGTCTCGCTCGGCGGACTCGCACTCTCTGGTTGCGGCGGGTTTTCCCAGAACACCGCTGCTCCCGGAACCTACACGATTCAGGTAACAGGCGTCGGCACACAGAGCAACCAGACACACTACGTCAACTTCACGCTGACCATCACCCAATAGAATCGGACCATAGAATCGGAGAGGATATGCGTCGGCTTTTTCTTCTGCTTTGCTTTTCTACCGCTGTTCTCTGCGGTCTCTCTCTGCACGCGCAGGTCAGAGAATCCGCCGATGCTGGTGGTCTGGTGGTCTCTGTCGGAGGAGAATTTTCCTACTACTCCGTAGGCTATGGTCCGCGTCAATTGGCTGGCTTCGGAGCCTTTGTCGAGGCCGAGCCGAAAGGTCGCCCCGGCGTCGAGGCCGAGTATCGCAACCTGCTCTGGCACCAAACTGCGAGCGTGCATCTGTCCACCTGGCTCATCGGACCGCGCTACGGCTTCCACGACTTCCACCGCTTCCAGCCTTACGTCAAAGTCCTCCTCGGCGACGGCGAATTTTCTTTTCCCTACGGCTATGCGCACGGCAGCTACTTCGTCGTCGCGCCCGGCGGCGGGGTCGATTATCACCTCAACCGCCGCATCTCCTTTCGCGTCGCCGACTTCGAGTATCAGGACTGGCCGCAGTTCACCTTCGGCAACATGAGTTCCTTCGGCGTCAGCTCCGGCATCCGCGTTCGCGTCTTCTGATTCAGGTTGCCGTGGCGATCTCCGCCTGACGCGTGATGGTGACAACGGTAATGTCGTCCTCCTGGCCAAATTGACTGACCGTCTCCACAATCGCGGCTGCGGGCTTGGTTGAAATCTCCATCGCCCGATCGAATCCAAACATCTCGCCCCGCGCGTTCTGCGCCTCCACCACGCCATCCGAGTAGAAGGTCAGCCGACTGCCTGGAACCAGCGAAAACCCGCTCGTCTCGTACTCGGCACCGCTCACCACTCCCAGCGGCAGCGCACCCGGCAACGCCACTTCACGCCCATCCAGATAAGGCGACAGGTGGCCGGCGTTGGCGATTGTCACCGCTCCGCTGGCCGTAATATGCGCTACCAGAGCGGTCGAAAAACTTCCGCCGCCGCGGCCTACCAGCCGCTCATTCAGGCTGCGCAGCAGCTCGACCGGTTTGTGCGTGTACTCGGCAACGCCGCGAATTGCGCCAACCAGTACCGATACCAGCATTGCGGCGGACAGTCCCTTGCCCGCCACATCGCCCACCACCACCAAAAGCCCACCGTCGCCCGATGGCAGAATCTGAAAAAAGTCCCCGCCCACCTGTTGCGCCGGCAGGTACACCGACTCAACGGAAAATCCCGGAACCGCCGCAATTCCCTCCGGCAACAAAACCTGTTGCACCTCCTGTGCGGCGGCCAGTTCACCCTCCAGAATGGCCTGCCGTCGGCTCACGCTGGCCGAGCGCAACAGGAGGATCACCGCAAGGGAAACCGTCGAGAGCATATCCGATACAAGGTCGAGAGAGAAAGAGAACGGGCCGACCGGAAGCTGGTTGATGAGTTGCAGTACGCGGATCGCCAGATCGTGCCACGCAGGAAGCTGCAAGAGCAAACCGAAGACTACCTGCGTATAGATGTAGAGGCTGAAGAGCACGGCGGGAATCAGCAGTATCCCCGCTTCGCGATTTCCTCGTCGCCAGTGCGTCGTCAGCATCGCCGGAATGATTACGGAAAGCAGAACGATGAAGGGAAGGTTTACGAAAATCTGGAGCGACACTGGAAGTCCAAAATAAATGTTCTGAGCCGGCGCCGCATTCAATACGCCAGCGAAAGCAAAGAAGATGCGCCAACTCCATCCCGCGCGCTTGCCGATGAATGCGAAATAGAGCGAGGTCAGGACATAGGGTGAGAAGAGCAACGGAATGTGCCCGATCATCTCCCAGCGAAGCGGAATATTCCGAAATGCCGCTACGGTCGGCTCAATTACCTGGCCAAGCGCGATAAGCCCCAGCGCCGCAATCCACAGGTACTCCTTCTGACGCCGCTGCGCGGCGAACAGCACCAGTGCGACGACACCCAGTCCGATACTCATCAGTTGGTCGAGCCATAGCACACTGTTCTGGCCGATCACTTTCAGCATGTCGTCCCGCTGGAGCGTACTCTCTTCACCCAGCGCAAGATTCCCTGCGGACAGTCCGGGTTGGTTCTCGGGTGCCCATTCCGATGGGCTGATGTAGACCCGCGCCGCAATCACCAGCATGCCGCTTGCCAGCATATTCTGCGGAATGCGCCGAACAACCGGCGCGTTGTAGGTGGAGAGAGCCACCGGGGATACTCGGCCAACCGCGATCAGTCGCTCGCCGTTGACATAGACATCAGAGGCGCGGGCAAGACTGTACTGGCGCAACGCCAGGCCCGTCTCATTCGGGCTTACTTTCACATGTAGTCGATACCACACAATCTGCGGATGATTCCGCGGAAAGTAGCTCTTCAGGTCTTTCGAGGTATCAAATGCCACCCAGTGCGAGTCATCGAAGTCGGCCTTCGCCCACGCCGGATTGTCCCCCGCCTGAATCCGCCAATCCGTATTCAAATCCGTCGGAGCCATCAGGTAAGTAGCGTCCAGAACCTGTCCGGACAGAGTGGACCCGACGGCAGCACGCGCGGCAGAGGATACACCGCCATTGTTTTGAGCGTGGGCAACACCGCCGCTAAGTAGCAACACCGCCAGAACGACAACAAAGGTGGCTGCGAAACCGCGAGCTTCGCCTTGAGCCGGAGCGTTCACAGAACCCCCTCTGTCTTCCATCGATTTTCTGATTACGGATGCTGTGGCGCGGATGCTTCGGCGCGCGAGCCTATGCTACCACAGCCGCTCAGGATACGAGCCGCCGCGCACCAGCTCCGCGATCCGTGCCACCACGCTCTCACGATCCTCGCGATAGGTCACGCCAAACCATGCATCCGGCGACGACAACACGCGCACACGCGCCAGCCCGTGGCCCACCAGCGTATTCACCGAGTTCGGCAGATAACACTCCGACTTCAGATCGTTTCCCGACGCCTTCAGAAACCTGTCAAAGTCCTTGCGCAGCGGAGCAAACAACTCCGGCGTGAATCCCCACATATTCATCGAAACCAGCTCATCGCCGCTCAGCGGCACAGCCGTCCCATCCGCCTGCACGCTACGCGCTCCGTTCGCTTCCGGCTCAATCTTCGTGTGCTCAACCACCGTGCGCAGCAGCCCATCGCCGTTCACCTCGCAGATGCCGCGCGCCACCGACCCAAACGCCGACAGCGTCTTCCGCAGCACGAATCCCACCATCGCAAAATCCGTCGTTCCCGATTGCAGATGCCCGGCCAGCGCGCGATAACTCGCAGCGCCGTAAAAATCATCTGCATTGATCACCGCAAACGGCCCACCCAGCACCCCGGCCGCGCAGAGCACAGCCTGCGTTGTGCCCCACGGCTTCGTGCGTCCCTCGGGCACGGTGAACCCGGCAGGCAGATCCTCCAGCTCCTGAAACGCGTAATCCACTGGAATTCGCCCCTGGTAGCGCGCGCCCACCGTCTCACGAAAGGCCTCTTCAATCGAGTGGCGAATCAGAAAAACTACCCGGCCAAAGCCCGCGCGCATGGCGTCATAGACCGAATAATCCAGAATGGCCTCGCCACTCGGGCCAACCGGGTCAATTTGTTTCAGTCCGCCATAGCGGCTACCCATGCCTGCGGCAAGGACAAGAAGTGTAGGAGATGTCATCTGCATGCAATCCTGCGGTAGATTTGAGCTGCGTCAGGCAGCCATGTAAACGCTATCATACCCTCCGCCCATTCAGAATATTCCTCCCCAACCCTTCCCCATCTCTATTTCGCGCGACCGCCATCCCACTCGCCAGCAGCACCACCGACGCTGCCAGCGGCACCAGCATCCCCAGCCGCAGCGACCCTCCCGCAGCCGAGGCCAGACCAGTCCACCACGGCAGTGATGCCGACC
>JAJZHE010000046.1 GCA_021804655.1 Acidobacteriota bacterium | reverse complement strand
CGGATGAGACGGGGGATGTGAACGCGCTGTAGACAAAGCGCGCTTATAATGCCTTTATCGAGATCACGCCACGCGGAAAGAATGGACCGAACGTTTGAACCTGCCCAACTCCATCACGATGAGCCGCATCTTTATGATCCCGCTGCTGCTGTGGCTGCTTTCGTCGCGGTTTCCGTGGCATGCGGGCTGGGGATTGCAGGAGATTCTGGCTTCGCTGCTCTTCGTGCTCGCTTCAGTCACGGACGGCGTGGATGGCTATCTGGCGCGGCGGCGCGGACAGATTACAACGATGGGCATCCTGCTTGATCCGCTTGCAGACAAGATCATGGTGACTTCAGCTTTCGTTGCCCTGGTCGCCTTCAACCCGGCAGTGGTCAAAGTCTGGATCGCAGTTATCATCATCGGTCGCGAGTTCCTGATCTCCGGCCTGCGCTCGATTGCAGCCTCCGAGGGATTCACCATTCAAGCCAGCGATCTGGGCAAGCTGAAGACCGTGGTACAGATTGTCGCCGTCACCACGTCGATCCTGGCGCATCGGTGGGATGTGTGGCACCTTGGCGGGTTCATCATGCCGGTCGAGTCCATCGCCATCGCGGCCATCTACTTCGCGGCACTGGTTTCCACAATCTCCGCGATTGATTATTTCTGGGGATTCTGGAAAAAGATCGATGGCGCAGCGAACGCGCGGCGCGCCACTTCCGTGCTGATTCGCAATCGCAACAGTTCAACTTCCGGCGGCCGATAAAGGCTGACCATTGTGATCCATTGCAGGCGACTTCAAACCGTTGCCAGCGCGGACTCCATGCTGCGCGTCCCAGGAGCACTCACTGCGGCCGGATGCGCCACTTGTCCACTGCGCGTCAACCGATGGACGAAGTGATACGGCGGCCAGGGGCCTGAAAGCTGCAACTGGCACTCCTTCATCATCGGCACGGTCGATGCGTACTTGTTCTGGTAACGTTCCACGCATTTGCGGTCAATCAGGTGCGCGATATCCAGCAGCATCTTGCCGTTTTCCAGCACACGGCACGTTACTTCTTCATCCAGAGGAGCGAACATACGATGGAGTTGAAAGCTGACGGCGCGCGCGCGCGTCTGGCGTTCGCGCTGACGGGAAGCCGTCTCCCGCAAATTCGACAGATAGGCTCTGCCGACTGTCTCACTGCACGGAACCACACCGAGTTCGCGGCAGCAATCTTCCACGACAACTTTCAGGTGCATCTCGGTCTTGCCGTGCAGTCGCTCCAGATTCGAGGCAAACTGCCGCTGATTGGAGCGAATCGACTTGCGCAGACTCTCGTCATCCTGAAAAACCGTTCCAAAGCGAAAAGGCAGAACGGTGGACTTCTGGAAACACTCCGAGATCACGCGCGCGTGATCCATGCCAGAACGCTGTGTGAGCGCTTCAGAAGCGGTATATTCACTGACGATGATGGCTAAATCACTGGCAGGATAGAGAAACACCCGACTATTGCCAACGCCGGTGACGGATTCAAGAGGAACTGGTTTTCGGTGACGGGCTAACTCTGGAAAAGACTGCTTTTCACTGACACAATAGGCATACCATGCCATACCTGACACTCCCCGGAATGGCGTCCATGCGCCATTTTCTTGTGGAGTTCCTCGGCGGGAACCCTAAGCTATGTCTTTACGGCTAAAGGATGCGAGCCTCTGAGTTGACTCAGTATCCATGACTACGCGAATAGTAGTCCTTTGAAAACACGACTGGCAATGTCTCACATCCCGAAATGAGAAAAAGAGAGCAAAAAAGCTCGATTTTATATTTACTCAATGAAATATATTTTTAATTACATGAAAAAGAGTCGCGCAGACCCGACCCCTTTCCATCGGGCAAAGGAATCCATCTCATGCGGACGATCCTTGGATTATCGGAAAATGTGCTGGATCTGGATCAACAGGTAAACGTTCAGCGCGACGGAGAGCGCCAGCAACAGGACTCCAATGAGAACAAAGCGGCTGACCCGCGTGCCCACGGCGCGCACATCCTCGACAAGCTCCTGCTGTTCCAGAGTGTTGCGGTCGGTGGCTTCGCGCACACGCTCCAGTTGATCCTCGACGCGCTTGAGGGTGGTGCCCTGCTCTGCAACTTGCGTCCGCAGCTCACCATGGCTCTTGCGCAGCTCGGTCATCCCGCGCTCCACCGGCTCCAGGTCGACGTGCACCTGTGGTGCCGGCGGATGAGCGGTTTGCTGAGAGGAGATCAAAGCGCTGACCGTCGTTGCCAGATTGCCATCGAGCAGGGGCAGCAGCTTTTGCACAAAGGGAAGGGCTGCGCGAACGGCCTGGGCCACACGCTGAAAACCGCCTTTAGCCGCGTTCTCATCCGTGGAGGCGGGAAGCTGAGGGCGATCCTGGGGAGACGCAGCCGATGAGGTGGCCGCTGCCGGGCGAGCAGCATGGGGGGCATGCTGAGGTTCAGCGGTTGAATCGTAGGATGGATGCATGTATACATTGGCCGCAGGAAGGGTTGATTGCGTCGGGAAAGCTGGTGGAATCCCGTATGCCTGCGGGACATTTTCAGTTGGATACACCGGAGAAACCGGTGTCAGCGGGACGGTGACGGGCCGATCAAATTCACCTGCGGAATAGTTGGCTGAAGACGGCCCGGCAGGCAGTGGAGCGCCATGGTACGGCGAAGCCGCCGCTCCGGATGTCGACGAGGCATTGTCGCGTTGCGAGGCCGGGGAACCGAACTGCTGCAATCGCTGGCCTAAATCGTTCAAGCGCGAGTCATTCTGGTTCGGGTTGCCTGTCCGCATATCCGCGGGCGCAGCAGCGGTCGGTCCGCGACGCTGCGGATCATACGCGGCTGCATATTCAACGGATCGGTATAGGCGCGCATCCGGTGCTTGAGGATCAGGCTGACGCGAGTCACGCTCACTGTCCAGTGCATACGTACGTTGAGAGTCGAAGACGCGGGGATCATGGGCTGGATCGGGACGGGAATCGTAGTGTGGATCGCGAGCATGATCCTGTCGCGGGTCCAGTCTCGGGTCCGGTCTCGTATCTGGTCGCGAGTCCAGTCTCGTATCTGGTCGCCCGCCTTGTCGAGGATCATGGATCGAATCGTTCATTGAAAAACCTGCTACCAATACTATATCGAGTCGAGGAGTCGAGACGGCAAAAGCTCACGCGCAAGTGATGCTCCGGTGGTCTTTGCCCTCATCAGATTCCGGTTGTGTGTGCGATGCCGACAACGCTCATCATGCGTCCTGTTCTTCCGAGCTGGCCGCGATGGGAGAAAAATCTCTGCGGCTGACAGCAGGTGCATCCACCCACGGTTGTGATTTGACCGGCATCGATGCCTGTAGCCAGCAACTGTCGACGATTGGCCTCGGTGAGATCGAGCATCTGTGTGCCGGCCTCTGTCCTTTGGACGAGGTGCTCGGCGTAAGTGAATTGCTGCGTAAATCGCTCGACAAGTTCCTCGCCGACCGCGTAGCAACAAGCGCCAATCCCCGGCCCGATGGCGGCGACAAGATGCTCCGGCTGTGAGCCAAACTCCGACCGCATCTGTGCAATGCCTTGCTCGACGATGCGTTGCACTGTCCCTCGCCAGCCTGCATGAAAGGCTGCAACCACGCGCTGGTTGCCATCGACGACAAGCACTGGAATGCAGTCGGCGGTTTGCACCGCGAGCAGCACGCCCGGCTGATCGCTCAGTATGCCGTCTGCCTGCGGCGCTTCGCTCCATAGGGCCTGATTGCGGCGCAGCGTTACGCTTGCCCCGGAGTGAATCTGACGGATGCCAACGAGCGGGGTTCCGCGGAGTCCGCTGACGCGTTCTGCCAGTCGCAATCGGTTCTCACCCACGCAGGCAGGATCGTCCTCAGCGGTCAGGCCCAGATTCAGGTCACAGGATTGAGCGTCCTGCGAATAGACCGCGCTCACTCCGCCCGCGCGCGTACTGAACCCGTGCCACAGCCAGGGAAATCGCGCCGACCACTCATGAACCGCAAGAACCATCGAGGAGGATATCGTCGGCTTCATCGCAATGCTCTTCATTCTATGAGGTGGGAACAAGAAACGGGAGATGCAAAGTGAGCGCCACGAGCCAAGGGTTCGCCTTCCGGCGAACCCACTCGAGAGGCAGATTCAGGTTGGATCATCAGAGGATTATTGGGATGGGAGTCCCTTGCGGGACGAACAACGTAGTGACTACTCAGGAGGGAAATACTGCTAGTGGTCGCCTCTTCTCGTTATTGGTATAGATGCTTCGAGCAGCAGAAGGTTGTCCTCGATGTACGATTTTTATAGGAATCGTCGCTGCTGCCTGTCTGCGCAAACCTCCCCGCGGTATGCTGAACACAGGAGCGCTCCCGCAAGGGCAATCGGGCATCTAACGGCTTCCCCAGCCGCATCCGCCTGATACCAATCGCCATGGCACCCGGAACAGGCATGAAAAAGAGAAGTTATCTCTACATCCTGATGGTTATTCTTGCCGCTGCGGGATATTACGTCCGAGAGCATTGGGAGCAATGGCAACGCAATAGCTTCACCATCGTCAGTTCCACCAAAGGAATCAATACCGAGCATTCTGGGAAATCCGTGGTCAAGTGGCAGATGTCCAATCAGGCATCCTACGGATTTCAGATCGAGGTTCCATCCACGCCTGTGGAAACCACCGCACTAGCGACCAATGAACATGGCGCACACGAACCTGTCAAGATGTTGATGGCTCATCCCGATGCAAACTCCACCTTTGCCATTGCCTGGGAAGACAACCCACCCGTTGCGCGTGTACATGGCGACGAGGTGGACGCCATCTTTGACGCCGCGCGAACGCAGGCGATTGACGCCACTTACACCGCGCAGCTTTCCGAACGGCGCGACACCGACCAGGGGTATCCCGCGCGCCAGTTCGTGGCGAAGAACTCCAATGGCGGCTATCTGGATGCACGGTTCATCTGGGCCTCACCTCGGCTCTACATGCTGATTGCGACCTATCCCTCCGACCAGGACCGCAACGAAGCCGATATCACACACTTCTTTCAGTCGTTCAAGGTTGTGCGAGGAAAAACGACCGCCGGGCAAACGTCGGCACCTTCCTCGGCACAGGCCAACCGCTGAACGGACGCGATCTACGCCCAAGAAACCACTCCGCCGATACCGCTTAGATCACGGCCGTGGCCGCGCCATCCGCGCCACAACTCGTGTGATCCAGCCGGTCGGCAGCAGCTTGACCAGCGTCGCCGTCGCCCGTCCGCTGAGGTTGGGAATCACGGTCCGCTGGCCGCTGGCCAAAGCACGTAAAGCACGCGCGGCAACCTGTTCCGCGCTTTGCACTCCGCGCCCGCGAAAAGCGGAAGCGCCGGCAACCTCAAAAAACTCGCTCTCCGTCGGTCCCGGACAAAGCGCCGTCACGCGTATGCCGCTGGCTGCTACCTCTTCGGCAAGGCCCAGCGCAAAGAAGCGATCAAAACCTTTGGTCGCCGCATAGGTGCTCAGATAAGGCACAGGCTGAAAGCTCGCCGTCGAGGCCACAACCAGAATCCATCCTCGGCGCCGCGAGACCATGGGCGGCACAAAAAGCCGGGTCAGATGCACGACCGCTTCGCAGTTGACGCGCACCTGGCTCAACTCCTGCTCCAGATCGCTAGTGGCAAAAGCTCCATACTGGCCAAGTCCGGCGTTGTTCACCAGAATATCGACGGCAATCCCCGCGCCCTCGGTTGCGGCAAAGATTGCCTGCGGCGCGGCGCGGTCGTTCAGGTCCGCCGTCACGATGCGCACCTCCGTTCCCTGCCCGCGCAGTTCGGCAGCCAATGCTTCCAGCCGATCCGCTCGACGCGCGGTGAGGATCAGCTTTGCTCCCTGCCGCGCCAGTTCGCGCGACAGAGCCACGCCAATGCCCGCACTTGCGCCGGTGACCAGCGCCCATCGACCTTCAAACCCTGTCGCCATCGTCTCTGCTCCTTTGCGTGCAACCGTTTCGGCTCAGGCAAACTCCTCGCCGAGCCAGCTTCGGAAGGCTTCAAAATCCTCATCGCGGCCCAGAAAATCGCGCACCATCTGCCGACCGGGGCGTGATCCACCCTGCTCGATCACCAGTCTGCGATAACGCGCCGCCGCATCGCAACCCAGCAGATTCGCCGCATCGAACTGCGCAAAGAAATCGAGCGCAATCACCTTGTCATACGCATAGGTGTAGTAGTTGGACGAGTATCCGATCAGATGGCCGAAGCTGGCATACATGCGGTTGCCTTCGATCCAGCGCCACGGTTGCAGCGCTTCATAGAGCCGCTGCGACCTTGCCTCCGGATCGATCTTCGCCACATCCTCATCATGCAGATCAAGCGAAAGCGTCGTGTAATAGAGCTGGGTCCGCATCCAGTCCGCGCGCCCAAAAGCGCCGGCTCGTTTCATCGCTTCAATCGTCTCTGCCGACAGTATTTCGCCAGTTTGATAGTGGCGGGCAAAGCTCTGAAGCAACGCCACATCACGGAAGAACTCCTCCAGCATCTGCGACGGTACTTCGATGAAATCCCCCTCCGTTGCGAAACCGGAGAGTCCTGCCCACTCCGTATGCCCGCCCAGAATCGCGTGCATCAGATGGCCAAATTCGTGGAAATACGTGACCACGTCGGAGTACTGCATCAGTCCTGGATCGTCGGCTTCGCCGCCTGGAAAGTTGCAGATCAGCGCGGCCTCCGGCAACGCGCGTCCACGCACGCCGGTGACCACCGGAGCCGCAGAGAACCACTTGTCCTTGCCTTCGCGCGGGTGCATGTCCAGATAGAAACGCCCTTTCAGCGCACTGCCGTCGAAGACCTCCCAGACCGAAACATCGGCATGCCAGCCGGTCGCCGCGGCTCGGCGAAACTCGACGCCAAAGAGCTTCTCCGCGGTCGCAAGAACTCCCTGCTCCACCTGTGCATAGGGAAAATACGGCCGCACCGACTGCGAATCGAAGGCATAGGCCGTGCGCCGATACTGCTCGTACCAATAGCTGCGGCTGGCCGCGTCCAGCTTTGCCGCGGGATCGCGCCTGCGCGCAAAGTCGCTGACCAGCGCAAACTCGCGCTCCGCTCCCTCACGGCTGGCCATTTCCAGACGATCCAGAAACGAGCGCACGTTGGCGGCTGAACCCATCATCTGATCGGCGGTTGCCAGGTCTGCCCAGCTTCGGAAATCCAGCAGGCGCGCAATCTCCTGCCGCACGCCGAGCAGATCAAGCAGCACCTGCCGATTCTGGGGATAGCAGCGTGTGTTGTAGGCCAGGAACATGCGCTCGCGCAGCGCGTGGCTATGGGCAAAGGTCATCACCGGCTGCATCTCCGGCTGGTCGGTCGTCAGCTCAAAATGTCCATCGCAGTTGGGGGTATGCCGCGAGAGAAAATCCGCCGGAAGTCCGTCCAGCTCAAGCGCCGACTCAACAAAAATTTTCTTGCCACCCTCCTGAATGTTGCGGCTGAACTCGAGCGAAAGGCGCGTGGCCCGCTCCTGTAGAGCAGCCAGGCGGTGCCGCGTAGCCTCGTCCTTGTCCACGCCGGCCAGACGATAGCCCAGCAGAGTCCGCTGCACGTAATGCCGCGTCGGCTCCGAGGCGGCTGCCAGTTCCGCCTGGTCCAGCGCGCTAAGCGCGTCATAGACCGCGCGATTCAAACTGAGCGCCGTCCCGGCCTGTGCCACGCGCTGCGCCTCATTCTGTGCCTGGTCCCGCACGGCGCGATCGGAAGCAACAGAGTTCAGCACTCCAGCCTGTGACCCCGCAAGGCTAAGCTGCTGCACCGCTTCGTCATAGGGCCGCAGCGCGTTTTCCAACGTCCGTCGCCCCTGCACGGCGCTCAACTTCACAATGGCAGCTTCAGCCGCTGCCAGTCGCGCGGACACCCAGTGCGAAAAATCATCCGCCGTCAGTTCCCCCGACTTCGACCACCAGCCGTGCAATGTCTCGTCCATCTCCGTTTCCCGTGCTTCGGCCACTGTCCCCTCTTCATTCATTACGCGTCCTCCGCTGAACTCACTGTTACCAGACTGCCACATCCGAGCCGTTCGCAGCAGGTGGATGCGATCCGCGCGCAAACGCGCTGTTCACGTTGAAAGCCCCTTCCTGCGGCTGTTTGCCATTTACCAATAAACTATTTAATAACATAAACATAGATAAAATATGATCAGCGTTGCCTTGCATTGCGTGCGCACGCGCTTTAAGATGCCGCAATTGCTACCATGCAGCCAAACACTGACCTCTCCAATGCCGCAACTCTTCGCTCGCACGTTGGCCGTGTCGCCATCTCCCTGCAGGCCGCGCGTCTTCCTGAGCTTCTGCGCCTGGCAGAAAGCGCATTTTCTGAGAGCCGCCTGATTGAGTTCCGACTGGACGCGCTGGACAAGCCAACCGCAGCCATCGCTCCGTTGAAGAGGTTCCTCACTGAAGCGCGCCAGCAGCATGGGGAGATCGCTGCCATCGCCACCTGTCGCAGGCAGGCGCACGGAGGCGGCTTCCGGGGCACGCTCAAGGAAGAGCTATCCATCCTTACCCATGCCGCTCACGCGGGTTGCGCCATCGTCGATCTGGAGGTTGAGTCCGCCGAGCAAGCAAGCGCCGCTCAGTTGGACGCGCTTCGCCAGGCTGGAGCAGCGCTTCTGATCAGCTTTCACGACTTCCACAGCTTCGCCGATCCGGCCCCAGTGCTGGAGCGCATGCAGCGATTCCAGCCGCACTATGCCAAAATCATCCCCACCGCCCGCTGCCTGGCGGACAATCTGCGCATGCTGCGCTGGCTGGAGAGCGCCACAAGCCACGCACAGATCGTCGCCTTTGCCATGGGCGAGGAGGGTGCGCTCAGCCGCATTCTGTCCTTGCGCAATGGCGCTGCGTTCACCTTTGCCTCAGCCTCCCACCATGCCGCCACTGCTCCCGGGCAGTTCACCGTTCAGACGATGCGCGAAACTTTCCGTGTCGAGGAGATGGACAAGGCTACGCGCATCTTTGGCGTGGCCGGCAACCCGGTGGCTCATTCCCTTTCGCCCCTGATGCAGAACGCGGCATTTCATCGGGAACGCTTTGACGCCGTCTATGTGCCGCTGCTGGTGCACTCCATCGAAGACCTGTTGGAGGCGGTGCGCGACCTTCCCATCGGCGGCATGAGCATCACCATGCCCTTGAAACAACAGATCATGTCGCATCTGGCAAATCTCGATCCACTCAGCGCGCGGCTCGGAGCCTGCAACACCGTCCGGCTGGGGGCCGATCGTCGGCTCTACGGCTTCAATACGGATGTGGCCGGGGTGGTTCGTCCTCTGGAGCGCCGCCTGCCGCTTCGTGGCGCACACGTGTTGGTGCTGGGGGCTGGTGGCGCGGCCCGCGCTGCGGTCTTTGGACTAGTGGAAAAAGGCGCACGCGTCTTCCTGAGCGGTCGCAACGAAGCCGTGACGGCGCGGCTTGCCGAGGAAGCCGGAGCTGTCGCAATCCCACGCTCGCTTGTTCCGGATCGGTCGTTTGATGTGCTGGTGAACGCAACGCCCTGCGGCATGGTTGGCCATCCGCAATCCATGCCGCTGCAGCCGGAAGAGTGGAATGCTCGCGTGGTCTTCGATCTGGTCTATAACCCGTTGGAAACACCGCTGCTGCGCCTGGCGCGCGAGCGCGGATGTACAGTCATTCAAGGGGTGGAGATGTTCGTACAACAGGGCGCTCGCCAGTTTGAGCTGTGGACCGGAAAACCAGCGCCAGAAGCAGAGATGATGCGCACTGTCCTGGAAGCGCTCCAGCTCGCTCAGGCGGCTGGCTGATTTCCGCTGCCCACTCGCAGCATCGTAAGCCGGTGACTCGTCCGGTCGATCCGCCGCTTCGAGATCAATCCGCCTCATCGGGATTGATGAGCTGGCGCAGTTCCTTGGACGGCTTGAAGTAGGGTACGCGCTTGGCCGGAACCTCGACTTTGGCGCCGGTCTTGGGATTGCGTCCGGTACGTGCGTTCCGTGAGCGGATGCGAAACGAGCCAAAACCACGAATCTCGATCTTGTCGCCTGACTGCAACGCAGCGATCACGGAATCGAAGATCGTCTCAACGATCACCTCGCCATCGCGCCGAGTCAGATCACCCAACGCCGTCACCTGCTCCACCAGATCTGCTTTCGTCATGCCCGTTTGCCTCCGTCTTCCATCTCTTTGCTTTCAGGATAAATGCAACTCTTTGCGCGGATGCGGAAAAGGTGGCAACTTCACACGGCTTTTTCCTCACCCTATCCGTCTCTCCGAGTACAGCCTGAACCAGTATCATAACCACAGAGTCATTCTCCGCGCATCTGGAAGTACGCTTGAGGGAACCAGGCAGTGAGTAGCTACCCGAATTACAGTATCGTCATTCCAGCCTACAACGAAAGCGCTCGTATAGAGCGAGCGATGCAGGCAATCGTCGCGTGCATCCGGGAACAGGGCTGGAATGCAGAGCTGGTGGTCGTCGATGACGGCTCCACGGATGATACCGCCGCCAGGGTCACGCGCTTCAGCGCCGATCACGCGGAAGTACGCCTGCTGTGCAACCAGAACAACCGCGGCAAGGGATTCAGCGTTCGCAACGGCTTACTGCACGCTCAGGGCAATATCGTCATGTTCACGGATGCAGATCTCTCTGCACCGATTCATGAGGCGCAGCGGCTGCTGGCGGCAATTCAGAACGGCGCCGACATCGCCATCGGCTCCCGCTGGCTGGAACGCAGTCGCCAGACGGACCGCCAACCACTCTATCGCCAGTTTTTCGGCCGCTGCTTCAATCTGCTCACGCGTTTCATCATGGGCCTTCCCTACGCCGACACCCAGTGCGGCTTCAAGGCGTTCACTCGCGCCGCGGCACAAACCGTCCTCCAGTTGCAGACCATCGAGCGCTGGGGCTTTGACCCGGAGATTCTCTTCATCGCGCGCAAGCACGGCCTGCGCGTCGTAGAGGTTCCTGTCACCTGGGGCCACGACGAACGCAGCCGCATCAGCTATCTGCGCGACGGCCTTCAGATGCTGGGCGAAATTGTCCTCATTCGCTGGAACACTCTGCTCGGGCGTTACAACCGGACACCTGCTCCCATCGCTCGCCTGTAATCAGGCACACTCCACATGGAGGCTCAAGCATCCATGTGAAGCGAACAGCAGGTGGAGTGTCGAAACCATCCCAGCGTTGGGTAGAGGCTCAGTACGCGCCAGTTTTACGCAGCACGGCAGGAATCGTCTTGAATAGAAGCGTAAAGTCCTTGCTCAGACTCCAGTGAATGCAGTAGATGCTGTCCAGATGTACGCGCCGCGAAAAATCTACATTGCTGCGACCTGAGACCTGCCAAAGTCCGGTCATCCCTGGGTGGATCAGCGTGTAGTACTGCATGTGCGTGCCATAGATCGGACGCTCCGCCTCAACGATCGGGCGCGGTCCAACCAAAGACATGTCGCCACGAAAGACATTGAGGAGTTGAGGCAGCTCGTCCAGACTCCACTTGCGCAGGAATCGCCCGACAGGGGTGACGCGAGGATTGCCGACATGTTTCAGAAAAGTCCTCATCTGCAGCAGGTGCTCGTGCCCACCTGTCTGAATATTGGAGATAGAGTCGGCCTTGTGCACGTACATCGAGCGAAATTTATAGATTCGGAAAGGCACACCAAAGCGCCCGATACGCTCTTCCCGATAGAAGACCGGTCCAGGAGAAGAACACCACACCAAGGCGGCAAGTGCCAGGCCCAGAGGCAGCAGAAGAAACAACATCACGCTGGATATAACGAGGTCGATGACTCGCTTGCAGAAACAATAGCGAGCCGACATGGCGTTTCTAGCCGCGCGTCTCAATTGGGTTGTGCCGAATAACCAGTCTGTCTGGCGAGTTTGCGGCTCAACAGAAACTGCTTGATTGCTTCGGACATCGATCGGAGTAATGGAAGCCATAGGGGATTGCACACCGTTCTCCAAAATGAATACTTCAAATTTTGTCTTGCATGTCATCGAACAACTGCAATGCGAGAACCAGGACTCAACCGAGATGGAAAGTTTTAGCTTGGTCTGCTCTGCACGACCTACACAGAATAGCTGTCGAAAGACCCAACGTCCTTTCCTTTTCTCAAATGCGATTTCACGAAGTGTACTGAAATGATTCTTGCATCCTTTTTGTGAAAATAGATCGGAATTATTTGCCCGGACAGGAAAATTTTAGTCACGAAATCTGCTCACTCCACGACAAGGGAGATCATTTCATCGAAATCCACAAATCAGTAGGACACCGAAAATACAAATCGGTTGTAGCTTGTAAATGTTTACTGTATTTTCTTTTGATAAATTCCTGTTCAGCAAACAAGAAATGCGACCTAAAGTATCCGCATCTTCTGTCACACTCAGCAGTGAATGGTGGAAGCGTCGGGAGTCGAAATGTGACGGCGCACCGATTCTACGCAACTTATTGATTCTTTAGTCACGCGACAAACGCACAGGCCGCCAGAATTGCGGTATGCACTGAGCTTGCCCCGGAAAACGTTTCTCATAAGTCCAAAACCAGTACGCTTATGAGAGACGCGTTCTGAGGGCAAGGTCAGTCATTTTCATTCATTCCTAGGCTCCCGGAGAATGCCTACGCCCGACGCGCCTCAATCTCGATCGCCGCGCTCTGCGCATGCGCCTGCCGGTTGCGGTAACTGGCGGCCACAAAATCCCGAAAGAGCGGATGCGGCTCCAGCGGCTTGGACTTGAACTCCGGATGGAACTGGCAGCCCAGGAAAAACGGGTGATCGGGAAGTTCCACGATCTCCACATACGTCGCATCCGGAGTGGTTCCCGTCAGCCGCAGGCCGCCGCCGGTCAGCAGGGCTTCGTACTCGCGGTTGAACTCATAGCGATGGCGATGCCGTTCGCTGATCTCCGTCTTGCCATAGGCATGCTCTGCCAGCGATCCCGGCTCCAGAACGCAATCCCACGCGCCGAGCCGCATCGTCCCGCCCATCTCTTCCACGCCGAGCAGCTCGCGCAGCTTATAGATGATGCGGTGCTCGGTCGCCGGGTCGAACTCGCTTGAGTTCGCCTGCCGCAGCCCGCAGACGTTCCGTGCGAATTCAATGCACGCCGTCTGCATGCCCAGACATATTCCGAAGTAGGGCACCTTGTGTTCCCGCGCATAGCGAATCGCGTTCAGCATTCCTTCAATGCCGCGCTTGCCAAAGCCACCGGGCACCAGGATGCCGTCAAAGCCTGCAAGCTGCGCCTCGTAGCTGCGATCCTCGGCATCGTTGGTTTCCAGCCCTTCGGCCTCGATCCACGTCACGTTCAGCTTCAGGTTATGCGCCAGCGCGCCGTGCACCAGCGCTTCTTTCAGCGATTTATAGCTATCCTCGTACTCGACGTATTTGCCGACGATGCCGATGGAAACGGTATCGACCGGGTTATACGCACGCCGCACGACTTCCTTCCACGCCGTCAGGTCCGGCTCGGCGGCATCCATGTGCAGATACTTCAGCGCCAGCGCATCCACTCCCTCCTCGGCGAAGACCAGCGGACACTCGTAGATTGACCCAACGTCCTTCGCCGTCACGACTGCTCGCTCCTCGACGTTGCAGAAGGCAGCGATCTTCGCCTTCATCTCCCTGGATAATGAACGATCCGTGCGGCACAGCAGAATATCGGCCTGAATTCCGATCGAGAGCAACTCTTTCACCGAGTGCTGCGTCGGCTTGGTCTTCAGCTCCTGCGCCGCACCAATCCAGGGCACCAGCGTCACATGCACAAAACAGGTATTCTCCCGTCCCAGTTCCTGTCGCATCTGCCGGATGGCTTCCAGGAACGGCAGCGACTCGATATCGCCCACCGTCCCGCCGATCTCGATGAGGTTCACATCGGCCCCATGCGAGGCAACCTTGCGCATCGCGTTCTTGATCTCGTTGGTCACATGCGGAATCACCTGAACCGTCTTGCCGAGATAGTCGCCGCGCCGCTCCTTCAGGATGATCTGCTCATAGATGCGTCCAGTGGTCAGGTTGTTCTCCCGGCTGAGCGGAGCGTGGGTGAAGCGCTCGTAGTGGCCAAGATCGAGATCCGTCTCTGCACCGTCGTCGGTGACAAATACCTCGCCGTGCTGAAACGGCGACATCGTGCCTGGATCCACATTCAGATACGGGTCAAACTTCATCAGATTGACCTTCAAACCGCGGCTCTCCAGCAGGCAGCCGATTGAGGCTGCGGCCAGACCCTTGCCTAAACTGGACACAACACCGCCGGTAACAAAGATGTACTTTGCAGACATGGACGCAACCTCTGAATTGTGGGAGTGGGTTTGGCCGTACGAGTGGGGCACGATCAAGTATGACAGATATGTTGTCCGCCTGAAAAGCCCCTGTTGTCCGGAGCACGATCAGACTGCGATGGGGCGGAAAAGAATGCTTCCGCTTACACTCGTTCCGGCTCTTCCTCGTTCGCGACTGCACTGGAGCGTCCACCCGGCTCCAGATTCGGCAGCAGACCCGTGAGCAAGCCCAGCGCCGGCAGCCAGGCGCACACTTTATACACATAAATGATCCCTGTCGCGTCGGCCATCTTTCCCAGCACAGCCGCACCAATGCCGCCCATCCCAAAAGCAAACCCGAAAAACAGCCCGGAGATCATTCCAATCCGCGTCGGCACCAACTCCTGCGCGTAGACCAGGATCGCCGCAAACGCCGACGCCAACACCACCCCGATCACCACGCTCAGCACGCCCGTCCACAGCAAATTCACATAGGGCATGGCCAGCGTAAACGGCAGCACACCCAGAATCGAGACCCAGATCACATATTTCCGCCCGATCCGGTCGCCCACCGGGCCGCCAATCAGCGTCCCCGCCGCAATGGCCCCAAAGAGCAGAAACAGATGCAGTTGAGCGCTCTCTACGGAAACATGAAAGCGCCGGATGAGATAGAACGTGTAGTAGTTGGTAAGACTGGCAATGTAAAAGTACTTGGAAAACACCAGCATCATCAGCACAAACAACGCGCCGATCACCTTTGCCCGGGGAAGCCTGTGCTGCGCTTGCTCCACCACTGCCCGCTTCGCCACGTGCCCCAGCTCCTGCCGATACCAGAAGCTCACCCAGACCAGCAGCGGAATCCCCACCAGCGTCGCCAGAGTAAACCACAGCACACCCACCTGGCCGCGCGGCAGAATCAGCAGCGCCGCCAGCAGCGGCCCAAACGCCGATCCGGTATTCCCACCCACCTGAAAGAAAGATTGTGCAAATCCATCCTTACCGCCGGAAGCCATGCGCGCCACACGCGATGACTCCGGATGAAAGACCGCTGAACCCACGCCAAAAAGTGCTGCGGCCAGCAGCAGCATCCCAAAGGTTGGCGCATAAGCAAGCATCACCAGTCCCACCAGCGTGCTCGTCATCCCCACTGGCAACGAAAATGGCAGCGGCTTCTTATCCGTGAAATGACCAATGACCGGCTGAAGCAGCGACGCGGTCGTCTGGAAGGTGAGTGCAATCAGTCCGATCTGGCTGAAATCCAGATGAAAACTCGTCTTCAAAATCGGAAACATCGAAGGCAGAAGCGACTGCACCATGTCGTTGATCAAGTGACAAGCACTCACCGCCGCCAACACGCGCAACAACTCGCCCGGCGCGCGTTCCGCCACCGGAACCGTCACCGTACCCGCTCGCTCGTCCAGATTGACTCTCTCGTTCGCCGCCATCTTGGGCGATTTTCTCATGGTCCGACCACTCCACGCGAACCAGCCACCTGACCGCAGTCTTTCCTCGCGCGTTTGCCGCTTTTTGCCTCTTCGCTTCCTGGTTGGCCTTTGCGAAGAGAAACCGCTTTTCGCCTGCGCCCTCCACAACCACATTCTCAAAATTGAAGTGCGCGCAGCATAGGCGGCTCCCAAGGAACGTAATACGCACGCAAAGTTTCGTTGACGCAAGCCGGTAGAAACGGTACACTACAAAGGTTTGGCGATTCTGTCCGTCGCCCCGCGATTCAACACACCCTGACGCTGCCGTCCAGCTTCATTCGACCGGCGATATCTGGTGAGAATGTACCGGGGCAGCCTGATGCAAGCCATTCTGTCAGTTTTTCAGAAGCGCGGCTCCGCGGCGCTGGAGGAAGTATGTACGCAGTCATTCGTACCGGTGGCAAACAGTACCGGGTCGCCCCAGGCGATGTTGTCAAGATCGAAAAGCTCGATGTCGCCGAGGATGCGCCGCAATCCGGCCCTCAGACCGTCGAGTTCACCGATATCCTCGCCGTCTCTGGCGAGCCAGGCACGATTGCCAAACCCGGCAAGGCAAAGGTCACCGCTGAGGTCGTCCATCAGGGCCGCCACGCAAAAGTTCTCGTCTTCCATCTCAAGCGCAAAAAGCAGTACAAGAAGATGCAAGGCCATCGTCAGGCTTTCACCGAGATTCGCATCCAGTCCATCGAAGTCGATGGCGCAAAGGTCACGGCAGCCGTATAACTCGCGCTGTCTGCTGATTCAGACCTGATTCAGAAAGGATTCTTCCATGGCACATAAAAAAGGTGGCGGCAGCTCAACAAATGGTCGCGACTCCAACGCGCAGCGGCTCGGCGTCAAAGCCTTCGCAGGACAAACCGTCACCGGCGGCACGATCATTGTCCGCCAGCGTGGCACACCCATCAAGCCCGGCATCAACGTTGGCATCGGCAAGGACGATACGCTCTTCGCCAAGGTCAGCGGCACCGTACAGTTCCGCGACCGCGGCAACCTGGGTCGTTTCGCTTTTATCGTTCCCGCCGAATAACACATCTCGACCCCCTCCCCAGAGACCGAAGCTCACACGAGCTTCGGTCTTTCCGTTTTGCCTCCGTCGTTCGCCGGTCTTCTCTGATCTCAGTTCCTGCTGCTGCCCTCGCAGTCACGGAATATGCCTTCTTTTTCATATCATTTATTGAAACGACAACATCATATAAATCAGATACTTATGTGCGATTTAGAGCTGCGCAGCAATATTTCGCTCCATAAGTTGAGTATATTGCACGCATATTTTATGAATCATTTGTGATATATTTTCATCAGACGTTATGTACAGTCCTCCAAACCACCGGAGGCCTTTCATAACCCAAATTTTTCAGGAGGATTCCTTCCATGACCATCACACGCT
>JAJZHE010000045.1 GCA_021804655.1 Acidobacteriota bacterium | reverse complement strand
ATCCCGCGTCCGCGCGTCGGATGAGATCGCACGGAAAACCATCGTCCCAGCAGACGCCGGGCTGCATTTACCGCTCCTGCCTGCAGCCGCGTTCGAATCAGCGAACTGGAGACTGCCTGTCCGCGCACCATCACCGGACCATGCGCCATCACGGCAAATCCAAACTCCGCGCCAAGCGTACTTAGCTCCGCCACACCCGCCTCGGCGCGATGGCCACAGCGAAAATTTGCTCCTTCGTGCAGCGCCGTCACCGCCAGCCGATCCACCAGCACACGCTGCACAAACTCCCGCGCCGTCAGTCGGCTCAGTTCCTCGTCAAAGGGCAACACGAGCACCGCATCCAGATCTGCTGCCTCCAGCAGCCGCAGCTTTTCCTCCAGCGGAGTCAACACCTTGGGCGCAGACTCCGGCCTCAGCAGTCGCAGCGGATGCGGCTCAAAGGTGACAGCCACGGCTTGTGCGCCTGCTGACCGTGCACCTGTCTTCACCGCATCCAGAATCCGCCTGTGCCCCAGATGCACCCCGTCGAAGTTTCCGATGCTCACCACGGTCGGTCCAAATCCAGCCGGAATCGCATCGATTCCCTGAAAAATTCGCATCGTGCCTCTCACTCTGCCTGCTTATTCTGCGCGGCAGACGATCCAAATTCAGCGTTCAGCCTGAACTCGACGCTCAGGCCATCCCACGCCAACTCAATTCCCTTCGGCAGACTTTGGTTGGTCACCTGATGCCCCAGATCGTGCGAGATGTGGGTCAGCCAGGTTTGACGCGCGCCAATCCGCTGCGCCCACTCTATCGCCTGCGCCACGGTGGCGTGGCTGGGATGCGGTTTGTGGCGCAGCGCAGAAAGCACCAGCACGTCCAGTCCGCCATTCAGGTCGTCGCTCAGGCCGTGCAACTGCGCAAAACTCGCCTCGGGAATCGCGCTCACATCCGTCAGATAGGCCGCACCTCCGAAACGCCAGCCTACAATCTCCATCGCTCCGTGCAGGACCGTGACCGGCTCGAAGCGCAGGCTGCCGATCGTCACTCCGTCGCCGATCTGCCGCAGCGCCACCCGCGCGCGGTGGGAATACGTCGATTCCGGAGAAAATGTGTAGGAGAAAACATGCTCCATGACGGCGCGCGTCTCCTCGCTCACGTAGAGCGGCATCGGCTCGCCCGTCCGCGCCTGATGCAGATAGCTCAGCGGCCGCAAGTCGTCCAGCCCCAGGATGTGATCGGCATGGGAGTGGGTATAGAGGACCGCGTCCAGCTCACGTAAATCCGCCGCCAGAGCCTGTTCGCGGAAATCTGGTCCAGTGTCGATCAGCACCGTGCGTTGTCGGTCCGGTTCGGTCGCTTCCGTCCACTGCACCAGCACCGAGGGCCGCAATCTGCGATCGCGCGGATCAGCGCTTGTGCATACCTCGCAGTCGCAGGCCAGGGTCGGCACGCCCATCGACGTGCCCGTGCCCAGAAAGCGCAGCACCGCACGTGTTGAAGGAGTGAGAGACTGGCCAGCCGCAGCGCTCATGCTCAGAGCTTCGCTCCGCCCGGCGGCGGCTGCATGGAGATCATCCGCGTCAGCTCCAGAAAGTTCATCCGAAGCTCGTAGAGCGCGGCATCGAGCGTCTGTTGTTCCATCTCCGAGAGGTTGCCAGCCGTTTTTTCCTGCAAGATGCCCATCAGGTCGATCGTCTGCCGCGCACCCAGAATATCCACGCGCGGTCTTTGACCCTCCGGCGTGCCCGCGCCCATCTGCATCAGCGCCGACAGATACAACTGTTGGACCAGGTGCTCGAATCCGATCTTTTCCATCGCCGGCGCGCCGGGATTCTGCGCACGCACCAGTGTCTCCAGTCGTTCTGAAGACTGGTCATACTGCAACTTCTGGAAGCGCGATTCTTCGCTGGTCGGCCCGGCGGGCATGGTGCCAGGCGCATCGTCTTCCGGCTCTGTCTCCATCTGCGCTTCCAAATCGCTTTTCGGCATCTCCACCAGCTTCAGTCGGGGCGATTCCGCAGCCTGCGGCGCAGCTTCTTCGGCTGCGGACTTCGGTGTTCCCGCGTCCGTGGCAATTGCTGTTTCGGCCACGTGCGGCTCCTCGTCGTCCATCAGTTTCCTGCGATTGATTACGGTAAATTTCGGTGTATCCTGTGTCTCGCTCATCGTCTTCTTTCGTATCGTTTTCAGTTGGTCGTTGTCGTCAGCGTTGGCACGCGCGTCAGCACCTGCGCCCTGCCGCCTGCATACTTGAGTTCTGCCATTCCTGTTTCAGCCTCGGTACGCACCACTCCAAGGGCAAACCAGCGTGTCACGCCATCCATCTCCACGTGTGCCACGCTGGTCAGCTTTCCTGCCGGTTTACCGTCCGCCGCAGTCAGTTCCAAACCTACAACCGGCTCCTGTCCGTCGGGGAAAATCTCCATTGCGCGCACATGCCGATGCACCTGACCGCGCGAATGAATGCGCTCCACAATCTCCTGGCCCAGATAGCAGCCTTTGGTGAAGTGCAATGCCTCGGCGACTCCGGCCTCCTGCGGCAGCGTATCGCTGGCAAAGTCCACGCCAAAAGCGGGGATGCCTTCGACGATGCGCAGCCGTTCCACCGTCTCGGCTCCGATCGCTGTTGCGCCCGCTGCCACCAGTGCCTGCCAGACAGTCCGCGCATCCTCTTCGCGGCACCACAGGGCAAGATGTCCTGCCTGCCTGCCCATATCGCGACGCGCGAGCACGACTATCTCCTGGCCGCCGGTTGCGCGCAACCGGCCAACCCGCTCCGCACCTGCTGCAATCGCCTGCATGCCAAGCGCTTCCAGCACTGCTGTGGCCTTGGATCCGGTCACGCCGAGCGCTGTCCAGCCAGGGATTGGCGTCAGTTCCACATCGTCCATGATGATGAACCGCTCCAGATGGGTCTTCATCGCTGCCGTCTGATGCGCGGTGATCTCCAGTTCCAGCCCATCCGATTTCGGCTCATGCACGGTCCCGTGGTTCGTCCGCCACACCCGGCAATCGCCCTGAATTCTGCCCTGCGCATTCAGCACCAGGTTGTAATTCCCAGCGCCAGATTCCGGTTCACCGGCGTTCAGCGCGGCCACATGGTTGGTCACCATGCCGTTCAGCCAACGCATCCGGTCTTCGCCGGTCACGGCCACGCGCCGCTGCCAGCCCAGATCATGAACGGCCACGCCGTACAGCGCCGCGGCGATCTCCGCAGCTTCGTCGGCCAACGCGGAGACGGTTCGCACGCCGCAATATTCGGTCAGACGCATGCCGGGAGCGTCCTCAGCCAGCGCACGGGCGATGGGCGTCGGGGCAATCTCCGATGCACTCTCGTTTGCGATCTCAGCTTCGGTCGTCATGATTCATCTCGTTGCCGTTCTGCATGCGAGAGCGCAATCTGTCACATCTCGGTCCAAAACGGCAGAAAACCCTTGTTTTGTGGCTCTTTGCAGCATGCTTTCCACTGACTTGATTATAGCGCCGCACTGCTTCCAAAAGCCCTTTTCAGCGCTGCCGCGGCAATCGGCCTCGCCTGCGCAGCAAACGCGCTACCATACATCTCAGCAGGCTTTCCGCACGCCGTCCGATCGCTCGCGCAAATCCTGGCATCCCTGCCGTTCTTGCCGTCGAAAGGAACTCATGCCCCGCGTCATGATCTGCCTGCTTGCACTTGCGCTTGCCATGCCCGTCCGCGTCGCCGTTGCCGGTTCGCAGGCCACTCCGCCCACAGCGCACACGCCTGAGACCCGGATCACGCCCGAGCAGGCGCAGCAGCTCTTCAAAAGCGTCGATGACCTGCTGCACTTCGCCTCGTCCACCACAGGACTGCCCATCCAGTCGCCCGTTATGCGCGCGCTCAGCAGTCGCTCTGAAGTGGAAAAATATCTCTTCGACAAGCTCAACGATGACAAAGACGCGAAGCGCATGCAACAGGGCGAAGTGGTCCTCAAGAAGTTTGGCCTGCTCGACCGCGACTTTCACCTGCGCCCATTTCTTCTGGAGCTGCTCAAAGAGCAGATCGCCGGCTACTACGATCCCAAAACCAAAACTGTTTATATTCTGAACTGGGTCGATCCGGAGACGCAGAAACCCGTGCTGGTGCATGAACTGACGCACGCGCTTCAGGATCAGCGTGTGCATCTGGACACCTGGAGCGACCAGACACCCTCCGACGTCAGTCACAACGCCAGCGAAGACAACAACCATCTGGCTCGCGACGAGATGGACACAGCCCGCGACGCCGTCACCGAAGGCCAGGCCATGGCCGTCTTTGTCAATTACGCCTTGCGGCCCAGCGGTCGTACCCTGCTCACGGATCCGGAAGTCGTCCAGAAGCTGGAAGACCAGATGTCGTCCACCGCCGATTCACCTGTGCTGGCGCGCGCGCCTCTGCTGCTGAGTCAGTCGCTCATCTTTCCTTATCAGGACGGTCTCAGCTTTACCCAGGACCTGTGGATGGACAAGGGACGCAACGCCGCCTTTGGCAGTGCGCTCGACCACCCTCCATCGTCCACCTGGGAGATCATCAACCCGCGTGTCTATGAGCAGCATCGCCAGCCGCCTGTCCCTTTGCTGCCCGATATCCATCCCCTGCTCGACGCTCGTTATCGCCCCATCGACATCGGCCAGATCGGCCAGCTTGACCTGCGCATTCTCACCACGCTCTATGGCGGTGCGGCGGCCTCGCGCGCGCTCACCTCGGCCTGGAACGGCGGCATCTACTGGGCCGGTCAGTTGCGCACAGCCACAACACCGCAGCAGCAAAGCCAGACCTCATCCGTAGCGCTGCTCTATCTCTCCGCCTGGACCAACGCTGCCGCCGCGCGCGCCTTTGCCACGCTGGATGCCCGCGAACTGGCGCTCAAATACGACAACGTCCGGCCCATCCCGCAGCAGGACAGCGATGATCGCGTCTACTCCACCAGCGAAGGCATCGTTCTCATCCGCATTCAGGATCGCATGGTCTTCACCGCCGAAAGTTTCGATCTGGCTACGGCTCGCAAACTGGCCGACCTTGTGCTCGGCGCCCAGGGCACCGGCGAACTCCACACTGCCAGCCTTGGAGCATCCGACACATCCGCGCCGCCGACGCTCACCGCGCCGTTTGTCCACTTCTTCGCCTCTTGCGGCCTGATGAAGGCTGCTTTGCCTCATTGACTGCCATGCCAGAGTCCGGTTGTGCGATGCGCGAAGTCTATCCTCATCTTTTTGTCGGCGCTCAGCCTGCCTGTCGCCCAGGCACAGTCGGCCAGCCCATCGTCCACGCCTGCAAATCGCCCTGTCATCAGAGCGCTGTTGGCTACACCGGAAGCCTGCCCAGGGATCACCCCAGCTATCTGGCCCACGCCGATGAACACAATCTCTGGCTGAATCTCATCGATCCTCACATTCCGCTTTTCCAGCCGGATTCATTCACAAAATTTCTGGCCTTTGCCGCTCCGCGCTTTGACGCACTTTGTCTGCAATCTGGCCATTCGCTGCTGGTCCATTGCAATCAAGGCGGATCCCGCTCGCCCTCGTTGGCGCTGCTGCTGCTGGCGCGCCATCTGCGTGTGATTCCAGATGAGTCGTATGTCGCCGCGCGCGCTGCCTATCTGCAACTGGATACGGCGTATCAACCAGGGCAGGGAATTGCGCGCTTCCTCGCCGAACAGTGGCCTGCTCTTGCCTGCCCGTGCCCGCGCTGTCGTTCCTGACCTTCATCGAGACCATCGCCTACTCAGGTCGCAGGGAATTTCCACATGCCAGTGTCGGCGCGTTGTCTGGTTTCCCGTCGAACCAGACTGAGGAACCAACAACAATGAAGAGAGTTTCCCCATCCCTGCTTGCACCTCTCCTGCTTGTTCCATTTCTGCTGGCCGGCTGCTCTCATCCGCTGCCTGTTGCACCACCCCCGCCCGCACTCAACTTTGCTCAGGTCACCCAGATGGGTTTTCATGACGGATTCGAAGCCGCGCGCCGCGACGTCGCTGCCGGGCGTCCGCCCATGCCTCGCCGACATCCACGCTTCCGCAATCCACCTGTGCCGCCCATGGCAGTTGCCGACTACCGTCGCGCCTTCCGCAACGGCTATCGCAGCTTCCTGCACCCGGCTCCGCCGCCGCCGGGCATCTGACCGCGAACAAAGTTGTGCCCAAGCCGGGGATAAAACTGGAGCGCGACACCGAACCGCTGTCGGCGATGCCCACGAAGCGTCGCCGAAGCCTGCGCAGCCTTCGCCCGATATACTGGACTGTCTGCGGCGCAATGCTTCATCACCCGCGCCCGTTCCGGAGAACCGCTTGCAACAGGCAGAGATTGGCATCATCGGCGGCAGTGGACTCTATTCCATGCCCGGCCTCACCAACATCCGCGAAACCATCGTCGAAACGCCGTTCGGCCCGCCGTCGGACAGCTTTGTGCTCGGCGATCTGGAAGACCGCAAAGTCGTTTTTCTTGCCCGCCACGGACGCGGCCATCGCCTGTTGCCCAGTGAGCTTAACTTCCGCGCCAACATCTATGCCCTCAAATCCCTGGGTGTGGAGCGCATTCTCTCCGTCTCCGCGGTTGGATCGCTGAAGCAGGAGCACAAGCCCACGGACTTCGTGATTCCGGACCAGTTCATCGACCGCACCTTTCATCGCGAAAGCACCTTCTTCGGCGAAGGCGTTGTCGGCCACGTCGCCTTCGGAGACCCCATCTGCGCGCTCGTTGCCGAGGCTGCGGCCCGCGGCTGTGCGCAATCCGGCGTGGTGGGCAAGCGCGGCGGCACCTATGTCTGCATGGAGGGTCCGCAGTTCTCCACTCAAGCCGAGTCCAACCTCTACCGTTCGTGGGGAGCCGACGTGATCGGGATGACCAATCTGCAGGAGGCCAAGCTCGCCCGCGAAGCTGGCCTTTGCTATGCCACCGTCGCCATGGTCACCGACTACGACTGCTGGCATCCGGAGCATGACGCCGTCACCATCGACCAGATCGTCGCCGTTCTGCACCAGAACTCGGCCAACGCCGCCCGCGTGGTGCGCGCTGCTGTGGCCGCTCTGCCGCCGACAGGATCGTCGCGCGGCTGTGCCTGCGCTACTGCGGCGCAATTCGCCATCCTCACCCAGCGCGACCTCATTCCCGCAGCTACGCGCGAACGCCTGCGGCTCATCTTTGGCTCTTACCTCGATTAGGCCATCACTCCTTTCGACTCAACTTTCACCCATTCCCGGAAAGCGCAACAGCATGTCCATCACCGTCGTCGGTTCCGTCGCCTTTGACTCCATCACAACCCCCTCCGGCAGCCGCGAGCGCTGCCTGGGCGGCGCGGCCACTTACTTTGCCCTTGCCGCCAGTTACTTCACTTCCGTGCGCGTCGTCGCCGTCGTCGGCAGTGACTTCACTGCTGCGGAGGAGTCCGTCTTCACCGCCCGCTCGATCGACCTCGCCGGTCTGGAGCGTGCCTCCGGCAAATCTTTCTTCTGGGCGGGAAATTACCTCACCAGCCTGAATGAAGCGAAGACCGAGCGCACCGACCTGAATGTCTTCGCCGACTTCAATCCGCAGATTCCGGTCAGTTATCTCGACGCTGAATTTCTCTTTCTCGCCAACATCGATCCCGTGCTTCAGCTACGCGTGCGCCAGGCGCTCCCCGCGGCCCGTCTGGTCTGCGGCGACACGATGAACTACTGGATCAACGATCATCGCGAGGCTCTGCTGCGCGTCCTGCCGCAGATGGACGTGTTGCTCATCAACGACACGGAGGCGCGTCTACTCTCCGGCGAATCCAATCCGCTGCGCGCCGCTCGCAGGATTCTGACTCTCGGTCCACGCGCGCTGATCGTCAAGCACGGTGAATATGGCGCAACCGCCTACTTTGGCCCGGGCATCTTCCATGATCCAGCGGAGCAACACCATCCCTTTCGCTCGCCAGCTTTGCCGCTGGAGGAAGTCGTCGATCCCACTGGGGCAGGGGACAGCTTCGCGGGCGGTTTTTATGGCTACATCGCCTCGCAGCCCGCGCTCACTCCAGCCGTCTTTCGGCGCGCGCTTTTCTATGGCAGCGTCATGGGTTCGTTCACCGTCGAGCGCTTTGGCACCGAGCGTCTTCAGCATCTGACCCGCGCCGAGATCGACGCCCGCTTCGAGGTGTTGCGCCAGATCAGCCATCTCGATGCGTAGAAGCTCCCCTCAGCATCTAAACTCAACAGCGTGCCTTTTCTGAGCGACAGTTCGAAGCCATCGCCCATCCGCTTGCCGGTGCCGCCGGTCTCGCTGCGCGAGCGGTTGATCGCCCTTGCTGCGCTCGCGATGGCCTCGCTTGCGGCGATTCTGTGGAGCGCTCGCCATCAGGCATGGCTTTACTACGGCGACGCCGAAGCCCATCTGCACATTGCGCGCCGCCTCTTTGACTCGCATCGCCCCGGTCTCGGCCAGTTTGGCTCGGTCTGGCTTCCGCTGCCGCATCTCGTTCTTGCCCCTTTCGTGGCCATCGATCCCTGGTGGCGCTCCGGTTTTGCCGCCGTCATCCCATCGGCGCTGTGTTATCTGGCCGCCGCGCTTGGACTCTATCTGCTTGCGCGCATCTGGCTTGCGCCGCTTCCGTCGGCGTTTGCGCTTGCCTTCTTCGCGCTCAACCCCAACCTGCTCTATCTCCAGACCACGGCCATGAGTGAGCCGCTCTTCCTCGCCGTACTTGTCTGGTCGGTGCTGTTGCTGGTTCGCTGGCGCGCTGCGCTGGACGCCAGGCCGGACGGCTCGCGCCATCTCTGGCCCCTCATGCTCGTCCTCTTCGCCGCAGCCTGGACGCGCTATGACGGCTGGATTCTCGGCTTCGGCATCTGGTTCTGGATGGCGCTTGCGCTCCAGCGCCGCCGCGCGCTTTTTCAGTTACGCTTCGTCCTGGCCAGCTTTGCGCTGCTTGCAGCGCCGGTTCTCTGGATGCTCTACAACGCGATCTACTTCGGCGACTGGCTGGATTTCCTGCGCGGGCCTTACTCGGCCGCCGCAATCGAAGCGCGCACCTCCGGCGGTGCCATTCCGCCCCATCCCGGCTGGCACAATCCCTGGGTATCGGGCATCTTTTTCTGGCACTGCTCCACGGGCGATGCGTTTGCGCGCGGTTTCCTCGGCGCTTTCCTGCTGCTTCTGGCGCTCTTCGGTCTGACGCTGCTGCTGCGCTTGGGGTGGATGAATCAAACTCGCCCAGGCACACATGCAGATGACACCACCCCGCATCGCGCGGCCCTTGTCGGCACACTTCTGCTGTGGTTTCCGCTGCCATTTTATGCTTATTCGGTCGCCTGGGGATCGGTGCCCATCTTCCTGCCGGACTGGTGGCCGCACTCCTGGTACAACACGCGCTACGGCATGGAACTGCTGCCCGCCTTTGCCTTCACCCTCGGCTTCGCGCTTGACTGGATTCTGCGTCAGCCCGCACTGCGTCAACCCGCGCCGCGTCAACCGGATCCCGACAGCCCCCGCGTCGACAGACGTGCCGCCAGGCGCACGACAGGCGCAGAGACAGCCGCGCACACACAGCCTGCGCTGGTTGGCGCTCTTGCCTGCTTCGTTCTTGCCAACGTCGGCCAGATGATCGCTCAGCGCCCACTGGTTTACGTCGAAGCGACCAGGAACTTCGCCGCGCGCGGCACCTACACGCAGACGCTTGCCACAGCACTTGCCCGCCTTCATACGCTCGACCCCGCAGCGCTGGTCCTTGTGGATACCTCGGATTTTCCGACCATCATCCCGCGTGCGGGCCTCACCTATCGCCAGACCCTGAACGAAAGCGACAAGCAGTACTTCTGCGCCGCACTGGCCGCGCCCGCAGCCAGCGTCGGCATCGTGCTTGCCTTTGACCAGGATGAAGTCGCGCGGGCCGTCCGGGCACACCCGGAAAATCTGCGCCTCGTCGCCCGCTTTGGCGCGCCTGGCCAGCCGGCTTCCGCGCTCTACGTCTCCATGCTTTCTCCGCTTGCCCACGCCGTGCTTTCGCCCGCCTCGCGGTGATAGCATCGGGCTGAGAACTTACGGAAGGACCATCCCTCGTTGATCCCGTTCACCAAAGCCCATGCCTGCGGCAACGATTTTCTGATGATTGCGGAGAGCGACATCTCCGGCCACGATCCCTCATCGCTTGCCATCGCTCTCTGTGATCGCAACACCGGCATTGGCGCCGATGGCGTCGAGTACTTCGACTGGCAAAACGACGACCCTGCGCGTGGCCCGCTGGCCGTCCGCATCCGCCTCTTCAACGCCGACGGATCGCTGGCCGAGATCAGCGGCAACGGTACCCGCTGCGTCGCTGCCTGGATGGCTTACGAATCAAATGCCCAGCCCGGCGATGCAATGATCCTGCACACGGACGCCGGTCCGCGTACCTGCACGCTGGACGAGATGCGCGAATCCGCGGCGCCGACTGCGCTCATCACCACCGACATGGACACGCCGGAGTGGGAGCCGCGTGTTGTCGAACTCGCCGACGGCTCGCGTCTGGATGGCGTCTTCGTCTCGATGGGCAACCCGCACTTCGTTCTGCTGGTGAGCAATCCGCCACAGCCCGACGGCTCGCTTGATTTCTCGCTCGACGGTCGCCCCTGGCAAGAGATTGGCGAAGAGATATGCTTCCATCCCGACTTCCCCGAGCAGACGAACGTCGAGTTCGTTCAGCGCCTGAGCCGTGGGCGCAACCAGCCCGATCAGGTCGCTTTGCGCATCTTTGAGCGCGGCGTCGGCCCCACGCATTCTTCGGGGACCGGAAGCTCCGCCGCGGCCACCGCGATGATTGCAGCCTTTGGTGCAACTTCGCCAATTGAAATCTTTGCTCCGGGCGGCATGCAGGTGGTTCGCTGGTCCGGCGGCAACGAACCGCTGTTGCTAACCGGACCAGCCACGCTGATCGCCCGCGGCGAGGCCTGGCCAGGCAATGCCTGACGAGGCCCAGACGGACGAGGCGGGACTGAATTACCTGCAATAAGACGATCCATTATGACCGCTCACACCAAACCCGAGCCTGATCCCGCGCCGGAGTACCCACTTGACCCGCATTGGGGAGCCAAACATCGATTGCCGCCGGCCGCTCCTGCCGGAGCAACAGCCGCGATTCTATCGCCCGCCTCCACGCCACAGGCCGAGCGCGTCGAGCGCGGCATGGCGGCTCTGGCTTCGCTCGATTTTGCCGCCACCCTCGCGCCGCACGCGCTCACGCGCGGCCCGCTTTACTTTGCCGGAACCGTACAGCAGCGCCTCGATGATCTCCACGCCGCGTTTGCCAACGAGGATGTCCATGTGCTCTTTGCCACGCGCGGCGGCTATGGCGCCAATCATCTGCTCGACGGACTCGATCTCAACCGCATCGCTGCCCATCCCAAGCCGTTCTTTGGTTACAGTGACCTGACTGCGCTTCAGATTGCCCTGCAGCACGCCATCGGTTTGCCCAGCTTTCACGGGCCGATGATCTCGCCCGACTTTGCCCGTCCGGATGGCGTTCACCTGGCCAGCCTGCGCGCCGCGCTTGCAGGAGATACTTACTCCGTTGGTCCTGCCGAGGGTCTGCGCCTGCTGCGCCCCGGCAACCATGCCCACCCGGTGCGTGGAACGCTGTATGGCGGCTGCCTCAGCATTCTCACCGCTTTGATCGGCACTCCGTGGGAGCCAGCGCCGCCGCGTGGCGCGATTCTTTTTCTGGAGGATGTTTCGGCGCGGCCCTATCAGGTGCATCGCATGCTGTGGCAGTTGCGCCAGGCCGATCTGTTGGACGAGGTGAGCGCCATCGTCTTCGGCGAGATGCTGGACTGCGCCTCACCCGGCGCGCCGGCCGATCTGCTGGAATCCTCCATTCTCAGTGCTCTGGAAGATTTCGGTGGACCCATCGCATTTGGCCTGCGCAGCGGCCATGTCTCCGGTCCCAACGTTACGCTGACGCTCGGCGTCGCTGCCGAACTGCGTCCTGGCGCGCACCCCACGCTTCATTTGCTTGAACCAGCGGTCCATCCATGAGCGATCCATCCATGAGCAGTCCATCCACGCAAAACACTTCTCGGAAAAGCGAAATTGTGACAAAGCACATCCATCTCTCCGGCATCTGCGGCACGGCCATGGCCTCCATCGCCGGCCTGCTGCGCGCGCAGGGTCATCGCGTCACCGGCTCGGACGCTGCTGCGTATCCGCCAATGAGCGACCTGCTGGCCTCGCTTGGCATCCCCGTTGCAGAACCCTACGCCGCAGCCAATCTTGATCCGCGCCCCGATCTGGTGGTCATTGGCAATGCGCTTTCCCGCGGCAACCCCGAAGTGGAGCGCGTGCTCGACGAGCGCATCCCGTTCACCTCCATGGCAGCGATCCTGCGCGAGGAGTTCCTCGCGCCCTCTGGTCTTCCTGCGCGCAACTCGCTTGTGGTCGCTGGAACCCACGGCAAAACCACGACGACCAGCATGCTTGCCTGGATATTTCAGACCGCAGCAAGCATCCGTCCTGACTTTGAGCCGTCGTTTCTCATCGGTGGCGTGGCAGAGAACTTTGGCACCAGCTTCCAGCTTCGTCCTACCGCGCCTTTCATCCTGGAAGGCGACGAATACGACACCGCCTTCTTCGACAAAGGTCCAAAGTTTCTCCATTATTTTCCGGATTCGCTCATCCTCACCAGCGTCGAGTTTGACCACGCCGACATCTACGCCGATCTGGCACAGGTTCAGACCGCCTTTCGTCGCCTGGTCAATCTGGTCCCGCGTCGCGGCGTGATTCTCGCCTGGGACGGCAGCCCTCATGTCACCGAGTGCGTCGCACACGCCTTCTGTCCAGTCGAGCGTTACGGCCTGGCTGCGGACTCACCGTGGCGCATCGTGGACCTTCGTTTCGCCGACGGTCACAGTCGCTGGAGCGTCCTGCTGCAGGGGCAGCCATGGGCCGAATTCACCATGCCGGTCGCCGGTGAACACAACGCGCTCAACGCCACCGCCGCCGCAGCGCTTGCCTTCCGTAACGGTGTTCCCGTCGCCGCGATTCAGTCTGCACTCGCCGGCTTTCGCAGCGTTCGTCGCCGTCTGGAGGTGCGTGACCGCATCGCCGACATCACGCTCATCGACGACTTCGCCCACCATCCCACCGCCATCCGCGAGACCCTGCGCGCGCTGCGCCAGATGTTTCCCGCCGTCGATGGCCATTCCGCGCGCCTCTGGGCCGTCCTGGAGCCGCGCTCGAACACTCTCCGCCGCAACGTCTTCGAACAGGAACTTGCCGCCAGCCTCGCACTGGCTGATCGCATCCTGATCGCCAACGTCTATCAGCAGGAGCGCATCCCGGAGTCGGAACGGCTGCATCCGGAGCGCGTCGTTGCTGCTGTCAACCGGAGTGGCAAGCACGCAAGACTTTGCATCTCTACGGACGAAATTATCGCCACGCTGGCACGCGAGGCCGCGCCAGGCGATGTGGTCGCCATTCTCTCCAACGGCGGCTTTGACGGCATCTATCAGAAGCTTCCTGTTGCACTGCGCGCAGCTCACACGGAAATATCGCCTCAGTCGGAGTCCTTCTCGTGATTCCCGCGCTGGTGTTGCTGACGACCTTCGTCCTGCTTGGCATTCCTGCGGCCATCGTCTGCATTCCGTGGACGCTGCTGACGGGCAACGTCGTGCTGCTCTATCGCACCGCCATGGTGATTGTGCGCACCGGCCTACGATTGGCCGGCATCCGCATCCACATCACCGGCCTGGAACACATTCCCTCCAACCGCGCCGTGATCTTCATGGCCAACCACGTCTCCAACCTGGATCCGCCAGTTCTGCTGCCGCTCATTCCCGGACGCACATCGATCTTTCTCAAGCAATCCCTGATGCGCATCCCGGTGCTGGGCTGGGGGATGCGCCTGGGCGAGTTCATTCCGGTCGCCCGTGACGGGAATCCACAGAACGCCCAGCAAAGCGTTCGCAATGCCGCAGCGCTGCTCGCGCGCGGCATCCACTTCACTACCTTTGTCGAGGGCACGCGCTCCCGCGACGGGCGTCTCCTGCCCTTCAAAAAAGGGCCTTTTTTTCTGGCGCAGGAAAGCGCAGCGCCGTGCATTCCGGTCACCATCTACGGCACCGCTGCGATGATGCGCAAAGGCAGTTTGCGCGTCTTTCCCGCTGCGGCCCAGGTCACCTTTCACGCGCCCATTCAGCCCGCGGACTATCCCACGCGCGAGGCTCTGATGGACGCCGTTCGCGCTTCGATCTCCAGCGCTCTGCCGCCTGAACTGCGTGCCTGACAATGGTGCCTGATTGCGTGCCTGATTGCTGCGCTCACTTCACAATCGCGTTGTAGCCATCGTGCAGCAGCTTAGCACGCGTCGCCAGCGCATCTGCGCGGCTGCTGAACGGTCCCACCTGCACATGCATCAGGTTGTCGGTCGCCCCATGCACCAGCATGACCGCATATCCGCGCTTTTTCAGGGCATCCAGCAGCACATGGGCATCGACAGGGTCGCTGACCGCAGCCACCTGCACCATGATTCCAGCCGTGCTTGCCGCTGGCAGCGCGGGTTGCACCGTTCCTGCTGCGGCGGTGGCAATCGGCTGCGCTACGCCTGCATTCTGCGGCAGCGCCGGATGCACACTCTGGCCCGCCGCGCCGGAGACCATCTGTACGGCTTTTTGGACGGCTTGTTGACCGCTTGCCACGGACTGCGCCGTCTCGGCGTCTGATCCGGCACTCTCGGGAGCTGCGGTCAGGTCATCGGCGATCGGAGCCGCACTTCCCGGTGAGGATCCCGGTGCCGTTCCCGGCCCGCCAGCCACTGCGCTGCCCGCCACTGGCGAAGGTTTTTCTTCACTTTTCGTCGCCAATGCAGGCTCTGCAGGCTTCTCGCTTTGCTTCGCTGCCGTTGCTCCGCTGCTGTGTTCGCCCAGCGTATATCCCACACCGAAGCACAGCCCGCACAGCAGGACCAGCGCGAAGAACAATCCCAGCAGCGTACCCGTGCTCAGCGTCAACTCGCGATCCGGCTCCGCGCGTTCATCCTCTTCGTCGTCAAAGACCGTGCGCAAACCCAGCTCCCGTGCGGCTCTGTCCCTTGCAGCCGCCAAACACAGTTTACGACCGTTCCCCCTCGACCGTTGCCTGTCCGGCGTTCACCTTCCCCTGGGGCGTTCCTTGCGTCACAACATCCCGCAGCATCGACAGCACATCCATGGGCAGTGGAAAGACAATCGTCGTATTTTTTTCCACGCCAATCTCGGCCAGCGTCTGGAGATAGCGCAACTGCATCGTCAGCGGTTCGGTGGCCAGCAGATGCGCCGCGTCCACCAGCTTCTGCGCCGCCACAAACTCGCCTTCGGCGTGAATGATCTTGGAGCGTTTCTCACGCTCCGCCTCGGCCTGGCGCGCCATCGCGCGCAACATCTGCTCCGGCAGGTCCACCTGCTTGACCTCCACGCTTTGCACCTTGACGCCAAACGGCTCGGTTCGCCGATCCATAATCTCCTGAATGCGCAGATTCAGCTTGTCTCGGTGGCTCAGCAACTCATCCAGCTCCACCTCGCCCAGCACCGAGCGCAATGTTGTCTGCGCAAACTGCGAGGTTTGATACGCGTAATTGGCCACCTTCACCACGGCGCCGATCGGCTCAATCACCCGCAGCGTCACCACCGCATTCACCTTGATCGTCACGTTGTCGCGTGTGATGACATCCTGCGGCGGCACCTCCATCACCTCCTGCCGCAGTGTCACGCGCACCATCTGGTCCAGCGGACGAAAGACCAGGAAAATCCCCGGCCCTTTTGGCTCGCCCAGCGCGCGCCCCAGCCGAAAGATCACCGCCCGCTCATATTCCCGCAAAATCTTGATCGAGTTGAACAGATAGAGCGCAACAATCACCACCACAACCAGCAACGGAATTCCTGTCATCATCGTCGTTCCTCGTTCCTTGCAATTGGCTCATCGCCGTGCATCTCGGATTCTACTCTCAACCCTTGCCTCAAACTCATGCCCGGCTCACGCGCAGCCGGTCGCCATCGGTTCCCGTCACGCGCACCGCTGTTTCCGGCGGCAGCGATTCGGTCGAAGTCGCCTCCCATATCTCGCCCTCCACCATCACGTGCCCGTAATGCTCACTTTCCGGCGTCGCGAGCTGAATGGCCGATCCGATAGCCTCCATCGCCACGCCCGTTGCGCCCACCAGTGCCTCCACGCCCGTCAGCGCCTTGCGCCGCTTTGCCCGCATGGCGAGCCGCAGCAGAAAGACGGTAATTCCGCCCAATCCAGCACCCACGCCAATCGCCACGCCTGGATGCACGCGCAGCTCCGGCACCGGCGCATCCACCAGCGTCAGCAGGCCCACCGTCAAGCTCACAATTCCCGCCAGCGCCAGCAGCCCGTGGCTGGTGAACTTCACCTCCAGCGCCAACAACACCACCCCGGCCACCAGCAGCAGCAGCGCGGTATGCCGCACCGGCAGCATATTCAGTGCAAACAGCGCCACCAGCACCATCACCGTCCCCGTCGCCCCCGGCACAATCGTCCCCGGAATGTGAAACTCCAGATAGATCAGCAACACCCCTGCCGCCAGCAGCAGCAGCGCCAGATTCGGATTCTCCAGCACATCCAGCACACGCTCCCGCACCGTCGGCTCCAGCGTCACCATCCGTGCGCCAGCCAGTGCAAGTTTTTGCGTGCTTCCGTCCATGCGCGTAATGGTGCGCCCGTCCAACATCGTCACCAGTGCCTGATTGTTCTCCGCAATGATGTCGATCAGGTGCGCATCCAGAGCCTCCTGCGCGCTATACGCCTTCGAACTGCGCACCGCCTGCTCGGCTGCTTCCACATTGCGACCGCGCTTTGCCACATAGGAGCGCAGAAACGCTGCCGCATCATTTTCCATCTTCTGCTTCATGGTCGCGTCCGGTTCGCCGCCCTCCAGCACCGGATGCGACGCACCCGCATTTGTCCCCGGAGCCATCGCCGCCACATCCGCAGCTTCCAGCAGGAAAAATCCTGCCGAGCCGCCACGCGCGCCCTCCGGAGCGATATAGACCGCCACCGGTACGCGCGAACGCAGCATGGCGCCCACCATCTCCCGCGTGGAGTCGAGCATCCCCCCGGGAGTATTCAGTTCAATCACAACCAGCGCCGCGCCATCCGCATTTGCCCGCGTGATTCCTCGCTCCATCCGCACCGCGCTCACCGGCTGTACGGTGTCGTCGATC
>JAJZHE010000044.1 GCA_021804655.1 Acidobacteriota bacterium | reverse complement strand
GCAGAGTTCCAGCCCACCACCCCATAACCTGCCCAGACTCACTGTGCAAACTGCTTCTTCGTTTGCCGTCGCCTCTGCCGCTGTCTTCGCTGTTGCCTTTGTTCCTGCCTTGCTCATGTTCTTGCCGTTGCTGTTGCTTTTGCTGTTGTTTTTCTTGTTGGCCTTCCCGAAGGGAATCTGCTGTTCTCTTCAGCCTTCACAACTGCTACCCCGCGACCACCGGGAGCGGCCACGGCGCGCACGCGCGGCTGCTGCATGCAATGCCGACCAACGGGAGCGGCCACGGCGCGTACGCGCGGTTGCTGCATGCAATGCCGACCAACGGGAGCGGCCACGGCGCGTACGCGCGGTTGCTGCATGCAATGCCGACCACCGGGAGCGGCCACTGCGCGCATGCGCCCACCATTTCTTCTGATACTCTTGCTCATATTCCTGCTTTTGCTGTTGCATTTTTGTTGTCATTCCCGAAGGGAATCTGCTGTTCTCTTCAGCCTTCACAACTGCAACCCCGCGACCACCGGGAGCGGCCACGGCGCGCACGCGCGGCTGCCCCACGCAGTGGCGCGGCTGCCCCACGCAGTGGTTGTCAAGTGCGATGCCTGTGGAAAACATGTCCATCTTCATGATTCAAAGACATATAAAAATCCGCCAAATATGGCAGGTAATTTTCCACTTTCTGTCATACTGATTCCAACGCGGCCTGTCTGCTCAGCAGACGGGCCGTTTCTTTTTGGGAGGCAAGTCATGTCGGAAGAGAAACTCCTCGCGGAGATGGAGCGGCTCAAGCAGATTGTCGGCAAACCCGGCGCAACCCTGGAGGACAAGAAGCGGCTCATCGAAGCCATCCATCGCGTTCTGGAAGCGCGTGGCGATGAGTACAGCGTCCACCTTTACGGCGCATCGTCTCACCACCCCGCCATCGTCGCCTGCGCCACGGCCTTCAACGCCACCTACTTCGAGGCCATGCGCAACAGAACCCCTCAGCCCGATGCGCGTCGTCTCGGGCAAGCCGCCTGGCTCTCTGCGCTGCCGCCGCTTGTCGGGGGCCAGGGCATCGCGGATTTCATCGCCTGCGTCGGCTTCGGCATGGCCATCGAGATCATCACTCCGGAAAAAGGCTCGCGCCTGCTCTACGCCGCACAAGTGGCGCAAAGCAACCAGCGAAGCATGGACCAGAAAGCGACCAGAAAACCTGAGGAGCGCCGCCGCGGACCCTACAATCAACAGCCCGCAGCCGTGCCGCCAGATGCGCCATCTGAAATTTCCGCAACCATCATAGAGTCATAGAGATACTAAAAATGAAATTGCGCGAAAATCGTATAAGTCAAGCAAAATCAATTGCATATGCGAAAACACCCACCCCCCCCTGGGGGGTAACGATCAGGATCATAACGAAACAGTAAATATTGATCTGCTCGCAAACCCATCTGCCACTTCCGCCTGACGGCCCACAAAAAGCGGCAGCGCTCCCTCCGCGCCGCCGCCATTTCTCCTTATGAATCCGTGCTTTACGCCGTCTTTGGCCGTGCCAGCCGTGCCAGCTCCAGCAATGCGCCCGTCACGCGCTCCGGCGCATGGCGCAGCACGTCGCCTTCGGAGAGAAAATTGCCGACGATGCAGTGAATTCCCATCGCTTCAATCCGTTCCAGGTCGGGGATAATCGGCGTCGAGCCTTCCGCCGCGTAGCGCAGCAGCATCTCCGGCGACACCGGAGCCGTATTCACCAGCGCGTAGTCGAAGATCGGCCTGCCCGTGCGCTCAAAGCCTGTGCGTGCGCCTGTATGTTTGCGTGTATGTTCATCGATGCGTTCAATATGCTGCGAGGCCGTCAGCCCCAGGCTTTCGTTGGCCTGCGTCATCAGGTTACAGACAAAGACGCGCACCCCGCGCGCCCGCGCCAGCGCCTCGGGAATCCCTTTCACCAGCAGGTTGGTAATCAGCGAGGTGTAAAGCGAGCCTGGCCCGATCGTAATCAGGTCCGCCCGTTCGATGGCCTCGATCGTCTCCGGCAGCGGTTCGGCCACCGGCGGGTCCAGCATCAACTCCACAATCCGTTTGCGGCTCGCGCTGATCTTCGTCTCGCCACGCACCGTCGTTCCGTCGTCCATCCGCGCCACCAGCGTCAGGTTCGCCGTCGTCGCCGGATAGATGCGTCCCCGCGTCGCCAGAATCTTGCTGGCAAGCTGGATCGCATGGCTGAAGTCGCCAGTAATTTCCGTCAGCGCGGCCACAAACAGGTTGCCGAAGTTGTGTCCTTTGATCTCGCCGCCCGAGCGGAAGCGATGGCGAAAAAGCTGTGTAATCAGGTCTTCCTCTTCGCTCAGCGCCACCATGCAGTTGCGCAGGTCGCCCGGCGGCAGCATGTTGAACTCTTCGCGCAACCGACCCGACGATCCGCCGTCGTCGGTCACCGTCACCACCGCTGCCAGGTCGCCGATTGGCTCATCGTCTGACAAGGCCGCCTGTCCGGCCACGGCCACGTGCCTGCGAAGACCGCGCAGCAGCGTGGAAAGTCCAGTTCCGCCGCCGATGGCGACCACGCGCATCGGTTCGCGTTTCGCGCTTGGCATCGATTCGCTCAAACCGTCCGCTTTCTTCCGCGTCCGCGCAGCCGGTGCCGCACCCTCAGGCGCTCTCCGGATACAGCAGTTCAGTGAAGCGCGGATCGTCCTGCATCGACTGGAAGTCTGCATCCGTGCGTGCCTGAAGGCGGTTGCGCTCCTTGCGGGCAATGGCCTGCGTCAACGATTCCAGGCAATCCTCAGTCTGGCCCGTCACCGCCGCCAGCACCGCCAGCCCGTAGTACGCATAATCGGCCTCCGGCTGCTCGGCCAGAATCTCCAGAAACTGCTCGCGCGCCTCTTCAAAATAGTCGCGATTCAACAGGGAGATCGCATAGTCGTAGCGCTCTTCCAGTGAATCGAAGCTCAATTTCGAGCGATCCATCTGACGATGGCACGCCGACAGATACATCTTGCAGCGTTCCACAATCTCCGGCGTCGCCGAGGAGATGACCTTGTCCAGCGCCACCACGGCCTTTTCGTACTTGCCGGCCTGCACCAGTTGCAGCGCTGCCTGATACTGCTGCAGCGTCTGCGCTGTGGGCGTGGCAGGCGTGCTGGGATGCGTTGGTGGAGGGCTGACCGCTTTGCGGCGGCTGGACGTTGCTGGGCGTGACTCGCGTGTCATCGTTTGCGTGCAATCCTGGTGTTGCCGGATTCAACTGGGTTACGTGTTCGGAGCGGGTTGCGCCTGCTCCGCGGTTTTCGGCTTAGCCAATTCTTTATACGCAGATCGCCGCCTGCCGTCAATGGTGCACAGGTCATCTGGCCGTCATCCCCGCCCTCGAAGCCTTCCCGCGTCGGCGCGCTCTTTCGCCTCCAGCCCGGTTGAACCTTCCCCGGTTTTGCCATAGAGCACAGGGTTCAGGTTCGGGTCGTTGTACATCTTCAACTGCCGATACAGCTTGAAGCGGCGTTCTCCGCGCAGCGTCGCCGTCCACAGTTGCATCAGGCAGCGGGCCAGATCGTCGCGCTGCTCCAACAGAATCGCCAGTCGCTCGCCATTGCGTTCGGCATGGCCCTCCGGCGCGTCGGCGCGCTTCATCTCTTCGTGTGTATGAAAGATCTTCAGCGACAGGATCGATAGCCGGTCGATCATCAGCCCCGGCGTCTCCGAGTGCAGCTCGGCCTCTGGCGTGGGCAGGCTCCGCGCCGCCAGCGCTTCCAGCAGCATCCGGTCGATGGCCTCGGCCAGGTCGTTGCGCTGCTGGTTGGTCGTGTCGATGCGCCGTTTGACTGCGGCCAGTTGCTCGTCTGTGGCTCCGGCGGCGCGCGCCATGTCCTCGGTGTGCCACAGCTCAAAGTTGGCCAGGTGCTGACGCGCCACCAGGGCATGCCAGGCGCTTGCAGGCGGCTGCCAGCTCTCCAGCGCCTCGCTGTGCCAGCGCTCGTTCAGCCCGTCGTGCAGCCGCGGAATCTCCTCTGGATCGGTCCAGTTCTCCATCGGTTATGAGTGTAGCGGATCGCGCTGCGCTCACGCTCTTTCGCCTGGGCACGCGCATTCCGTTGCCGGCAATGCCTCTCGACTGTGGTAGTACTATCGTCACCGCAGGCGGCGCTTCGTCTGCCACTGCTTCAGGAGGGATGCGCACTTGATGGAATCAGGGCAACGCTTTCTGTGCATCGCAAGCTATGAAAAAGGCCAGCCTTATCTGCGCCAGCTTGCCGAGCTTGGCGTTCGCCCGTTTCTGATGACCGTCGAGAAGCTTGCTCATGGCGACTGGCCGCGTGAGATTCTCGACGATCTGGTCACCATGCCGGGCAACCTGACGAAAGAGCAGATTCTGAACACCGTCACCTGGCTTGCGCGCAGCCGCAGCTTTGACCGCATCACCGCGCTCGACGAATTCGATATGGAGGTGGTCGCGCATCTCCGCGAACACATGCGCATTCCCGGCATGGGCACCAGCGCCGTCGCCTTCTATCGCGACAAGCTGGCCATGCGCGTGGCTGCGCGCGATGCCGGTTTCCCGGTGCCGCGTTTTGCCCGCGTGCTCTACTATCCGGAGCTTGCGCAGTACATGGAAACCGTGCCTGGACCCTGGCTGCTGAAGCCGCGCGCCGAGGCGTCTGCGCTGGGCATTCGGCGCATCGAAGAACCAGAACAACTGTGGCGCGCCGTGGATGAACTCGGTGACCGGCAGTCCAATTTCCTGCTGGAAGAGTTCGTGCCCGGCGACATCTTTCACGTGGACTCCATCCTCAGCCACGGGCGCGTGGTCTTTTCCTCGGCGCATCAGTATGGCAAGCCGCCCTTGCAACTGATGCAGCAGGGCGGCGTCTTCACCACGCGCACCGTTGACCGCGACAGCCCGGAGTGGCGAGCGCTGACGGGCATCAATGCGCGTCTGGCCCCGGCGCTCGGCATGCGCAGCGGTGTCACGCATGCCGAGTTCATCCGCTCGCAAGCGGATGGGCAGTTCTATTTCCTGGAGATCGCCGCGCGGGTCGGCGGCGCATTCATTGCCGACCTGGTGGAGCAGGCCACCGGCATCAATCTCTGGCGCGAGTGGGCGCGGCTGGATGTGGCCGAGTTGCGCGGCGAGCCGTATGTGTTGCCGCCGTTGCGCGAGGAGTACGCCGGCAGCGTCCTGTGTCTGGCGCGGGAAGCGGACCCGAATCTGTCCGGCTTTGACGATCCTGAGATTGCCATGCGGATTCGCAAGGACCACCACGCCGGACTGCTGGTGCGCTCCGCCGATCCAGCGCGTGTCCATCAACTTCTGGAGCACTATGCCGCGCGTTTTGCCGAGCAGTTTCTGGCCACCATGCCGCCGCCCGAGCGCCCGACCGATTGAGGCCGCAGGCGAGGGAATCGGCGCGCCAAATGAAGATTGATCTGGGCTGTGTGGGTTGGAAGCTGGGACTGGTGAGCTCGCTGGGGATCGAACCCAGGACCCACGCATTAAAAGTGCGTTGCTCTACCGACTGAGCTACGAGCTCCAGTTGCACTTCCTTTACTAAATTAGCATACGTCCAGCCGTGTTTTGCCTTGCCTGCCGCGCGGCAGGCATTCGACATCCGGCGCGTGAATCGGCTCACCAAGCTTCGCCGCAAGCGCGTCGAGCCGACCGCTTTCTGCCGCAGTTCGTTGCAAACCAACGAAATCTTTCGCCACCTGGGCGGATCTGCGGTAGCTCTTCAGATGCTCTTTGCCGTGTCTATCCCCAAAAAGTGGTAGCAGGTAATCGACACGGTGTTATTTTCATGACAACAGTTTGTCCCTAAACTGTACATGGAGAGTGTTCGCGCAGTTGTCAACTGCAACAAGCGGTGTGACAAATCCGGCCGATCCCGTGAGCAAGGTGGAAAAGAGTTGAACGTGGCGGAATCCAGTTTGAAGCAGGAACAATTCGGATCGCCGGAAGACGTTGCAACACTGTTTGCCTGGGCGAATATGCGCGGCGCCAGGTATCGGGATTTCTCCGCCTCGCGAGCCAGGGCGCGTGAAGAAAGCCGCCGCCGTGTGCAGGAGACTGCCGAAGAAGAGCGTCTTCGCCTCCTGGAGCAAGCGCAGCGCGAAGCGCAGGAGGCCGTGCAGCGCGCCGCGCGTGAAGCGGTCGAACAAGCCGAGATCGTTCGCCGCGCTGAAGCCGAGCGGCTGGCTGAAATTGCGCGACAGGCCAAGGCTGAGCGCGAAGCCGTGATGGCCGCGCAGGAGGCGCAGCGCAGAGCTGCGGCGCAGGGTCGAGAACGTCCTTCATCCTTCGTTCCGCCGGTGACGGCTCCGGTCGCTTCGCCTGTTTCCACGGTGAATTTCAATGAGGACCGGTCATCGATGCGTACTGTACCGGTTTCGTTAACAGCCGATGCGGAATCTGCACACAGATTCACTGCCGCTGTGGATAATGGGAGTACTGATCTTGCAGCATTGTACGGAGCGGAGATGCCCGCACCAGAATGGCCCGGTCGCACGGGGGACAATTTGTATCGTGCCGTCGGCGCACCGGTCGAGATGCCTGCCGCGCAGGCGCGCGCTTCGGATCTGCCGCATTTTCCGGTCGCCGTTCCGCCTCTGACTGATATTCCGCCGCGCGCCGCTGAGACCACCGCGCCAGCGCGGCAACCGGTGAACTCTGCGGTTCAATCGTCGGCGCAGCGGCCTTCGTCGGAAGCTGCCGCGTCTGCGTTGCAGGAGGATTGGGAGCGTCCGCTGCTGCCCTCGTGGCTGCAAGAGCTTCCACATGCGCGAGCGATTGCTGCATCGGAACAGGAACAGGTCAGTCAGCCGCACGCCGAGGAGCGGATTGCGCCGGTCGTGCCGATTTCCATGCCGACCTATGCGGCGACGCCGAACTCGTGGTTTGCAGCGGCTTCCGATGGTGAAAAGCAACAGCCTGCGCACGCGTTTGAATCCAGAGCCGAAGTGCGTACCGCGGATGCGCAGCGATTTCCTGCGGTCGTCGGCAATCCCTCCTTCTCGGAGGTGTCGCAGGCGAACAGTGACCCGCTGCTGGCCTCCCGTGAGCGAATTACCCGCAACTGGTTTGCGCTGAAGAGTGTCTTTCATCCGGATCAGGAGAAGCTGGAGCGGCCAATGCCACAGGCTCCGGAACGCGTGCCGGTGCTGGCGGTTTTTTCGCTGGCCGGGGGCGTGGGCAAGACCAGTCTGCTTGCCTCCATCGCGCGTGCGCTTTCCTCGCGATCGGAAAATGTCTTGATGGTGGATATGTCCGCCTACGGCCTGATGCCATTCTTCTTTGGCGCGCGCGATCAGAAGCCGGGGCAGCTTCGCACCTTCAGTCCGCCGGCGGCCACGGCCGATGCTGCGATTCAGATGATTACGCTGGACCCGGAGCGCCTGAAGGCGGATGCGGGTGGACGCGATGAGCTGGTGCAGGAGATTCAACGGCATTCCAACGGCATGCATCGCGTTCTGATCGACATGCCGACAGCCTCCGGCGCTACGATGCGCCGCGTGCTGCGTTTGCATCCAACCGTGCTGGTTCCCGTGACGCCGGATATGAACTCGGTGGTCAGTGTGAGCGCGATCGAGTCCTATTTCCAGAATCAGATCGCGCAGTCCAATGCGCAGAGTCAGCCGCTCTATGTCCTGAATCATTTCGACCCGGCGCAGCAATTGCATCTGGATGTCCGCAATCTTCTGCGCGAGCGGATTGGAAATCGGTTGCTGCCTTTTGTGTTGCGCAGCAGTTCCGCGGTGAGCGAGGCGCTGGCTGAGGGCATGACGGTGATGGACTACGCTCCAGGCACGGTGATTGCCGAGGATTATCTCAATCTCGCCAACTGGATTCGCAGCTTATCCGCGCCCGCGGCGGCGGCACAGCGAGGAGTTCGCTGGAGCGAGCGATGACGGCGACGCAGCTTTGGCATGACATCGGCTCCGGCAGATCGTTCGGACTGCGCCTGTTGCGCTTTACCTTTCTGATGCTGACGCTGGGCATCACCTACTTTTTTGCTGTGCTGCCGCTCACCTGGCCACAGCAGGCGGTGTGCGGACTGCTGTTGCTCATCATCGGACTGGCGGTGGGACGCGCTTCGGATTCCTATCTGGTGACGCTGACGCTGATGATCATGTCGCTTTTTGCGACCTTTCGCTATGGATACTGGCGGCTCTCGCAGACGTGGCTCTTTTTTCAGGACCCGTCGAATCACTGGGGCGCTCTCGATGCCTTCTTTATCCTGCTGCTGATCTTCGCGGAAATCTACTCATTCCTCATTTTGTTCCTGGGATATTTTCAGACCATCTGGCCGCTGCGCCGCGCGCCCATGCCGCTGCCGGAGGATACGGATCAGTGGCCGCATGTCGATGTCCTGATTCCCACCTATAACGAGCCGCTGGAGGTGGTGCGATACACCGCTCTGGCCGCGCTGAACATCGACTGGCCAACGGAAAAGCTTCACGTCTACATCCTGGACGATGGGCGACGGAAGGAATTTCAGGAGTTTGCCTTTCAGGCGGGTGTCGGCTACAAAATTCGCCCGGATAATTTTCACGCCAAGGCCGGCAACATCAATACGGCGTTGAAGTCGCTGCATTCGCCATTTGTGGCGATCTTCGACTGTGACCATGTGCCGACGCGCAGCTTTCTTCAGGTGTCGATGGGCTGGTTTCTGCGCGACAAGAAGCTGGCCATGACGCAGACGCCGCATCACTTCTATTCGCCCGATCCGTTTGAGCGCAACCTGGGCCAGTTTCGGGTGATCCCCAATGAAGGCGAGCTGTTTTACGGCATTGTGCAGGACGGCAACGACTTCTGGAACGCGGCGTTTTTCTGCGGCTCCTGCGCGGTCATTCGGCGTGAAGCGCTGGATCAGATCGGCGGCATCGCTGTCGAAACGGTGACCGAGGATGCGCACACTTCGCTGCGCATGCAGTCGCGCGGCTGGAACACGGCCTACATCAACATTCCCCAGGCCGCCGGGCTGTCCACGGAGCGTTTGTCGGCGCATGTGGGGCAGCGCATCCGCTGGGCCAGAGGCATGATCCAGATTCTGCGCGTGGACAATCCGCTCTTCATCCCCGGGCTGAAGCTGCAACAGCGGCTCTGTTACTTCAACGCCATGATGCATTTCATGTACGCGCTGCCGCGGCTGATCTTCCTGACCGCGCCGCTGATCTATCTGTTGCTTTCGGATACGAATGTGCCGGGCTACTGGGCGGCGATTCTGGCCTATGCGCTGCCGCATCTTACGCTGGCCAACATTACCAACTCACGCGTGCAGGGCGCGCATCGGCACTCCTTCTGGAATGAAATTTACGAGACGATCCTCTCGCCGTATATTCTGTTGCCAACTTTGCTGGCATTCATCAACCCGAAGCTGGGGAAATTCAACGTGACGGCGAAAGGCGGACTGGTGAAGCGCAGCTTCTTCGATCGCCGCATCGCGCAGCCGTTTCTTGCGCTGCTGTTTTTCAACTTCATGGGCCTGCTGATCTCCATTCCGCGATTCTTCATCTGGGATCGGGATCGACCCGGCACCGTGATCATGAATCTGATCTGGTGTTTTCTGAATATCGTGGTGCTGGGCGTTTGCGTGGCGGTTTCGCGGGAGATGCAGCAGCTTCGCCAGCATGTGCGCATCAATCTGGTGACAGAGGCGGAGATCGAGTTCAAGGATGGTCGCCGTGTGCGTGGAACCACGATCGACGCGTCGAGCGGAGGCACTTCGCTGCGGCTGCCGATTCCGGCGGAGATCGGCGAGGGGGAACTGGGCCGTGTGAGCTTTGCCAACTCGCTGATGGACGGTGAGCTTCCGGTCTCTGTGGTTTCCGTGGAAGGAACGCTGGTGCGTCTGCGCTTTGAAGAGATGACCATTCAGGAGCAGGAGCTGCTGACGACGGTGCTCTATTCGCGCGCAGACACCTGGCTGGGCTGGGGCGAAGGCCGCGAGATCGATCAGCCGATGCGCAGTCTGGGTCGCATCTTCGTCCTCTCGTTCAAGGGTTTGCGGATGATGTTCAGCAGCCTGTTGATACCTGCAATGCGAACGCCGAAGCTGAAGAAGCCAAAGACGGCGATGGCTGCGCGCACGGCCAGCATGTTGATCCTGATGCTGATTCTGCTGGGCGGCGGTCGCGCTGCCTTTGGCGCCGCCAGGCAGACGCCAGCGGCTGGCTCCGCGGCGCCGACAACCGTCGGCTCGCAGCACGCGTCCTCGCTGCCTGTGCTGCCACCGGTTCCACCGGGCCAGTTTCATGACCTGATCACGCTGAAGGAACTTGGCGAAAGCGCCATGAATCTGCGCGGCGTTGACAGCCAGCACACCATCCTTTTCAACCTCAAGCAAACGTACGTCGTGCGCAAGGCGAAGATGCACGTGGTCTACGCATTCTCTCCGAGCCTGTTGCCGCAGTTGAGCCACATCCGATTGATGATGAACGGGACGCTGTTTGCCACGATTCAGGTTCCCCCGAACTCCAACCCGGCGAGCGGGAGCCAGATTGCAGAAGCGGACTTTGACGTGCCTCCCGACATTCTGGTGCGCAGCAACCAGTTGACGGTGGAGTTTGTGGGCCATTACACGATGACCTGTGAAGACCCGGGGAATACTACGCTCTGGGCCAATGTGAGCGACACCTCCTATCTGGATGTTTCTGGCGACGTTTTGCCGCTGGCCAATGACCTGAGTCAGTTGCCGCTGCCATTCCTGGATATCCAGTCCATCGATCCGCCGAAGATTCCCATCGTCTTTGCCCTGCCCCCAACGCTGAAGGGTATCCAGGCAGCCGGAATCGTCGCGTCTTACTTCGGAATGGTTTCAGAGAATCGCCCCGCGCGGTTTCCAACGTATATTGGCGCGCTGCCGGGCGGAGACAGCATTCTGATTGCAGAGAATCCGACGATGCTGCCCGGCGGCCTGGACCTGGGCAACATCACCGCGCCGACGGTGGCGATGCGTCCCAATCCAAACGACCCCGACAGCAAAGTGCTCATCATCACCGGCGCCAATGCGGACCAGACGCTGATGGCGGCCCAGGCCGTGGCGCTGGGTTCCGACCTGCTGCGTGGAGAGACATCGACCATCTCCAAACTGACGCTGCCAAACACCTCCCAGGCCGACGATGCGCCGCGCTGGGCCAGAGGCGACCATACGGTCCAGTTGTGGGATTATGCTTCCGCGGATGCGTTGCAGGGAGATGGTTCAGCGCCGCTGAACGTTTACTTCCGCATTCCCCCGGATTTGTTTTTCGTGCAGAAGCCCAGCGCCATTCTGCATACGGTGTACCGATACAATTCGATTCCCATTGGTCCCATCTCCAGCATTCAGGTGCGCGTGAACAATGCGTTTCTGGGTTCGCTGCCGCTGATCCCCGGCTCCGACCCGGCACGTGTGGTCAAGACGGAAGTTCCTGTGCCGGTGGTGAATCTGCGTCCGTTTTCCAACTCGCTTTCGTTCGATTTCACCTTTCAGTTGCTGAAAAAAGGCGGCTGCAACGACTCGACGCCGAACAATATGCAGGGAGCCGTCACGCGCGATACCTATCTGGATCTGCGCGGCTATCCGCACTATGTCGGCTTGCCGAATCTGGAGCTGTTCTCCAACGCCGGATTTCCCTTTACGCGCTTTGCCGACATGAGCCAGACGACGGTGGTGCTGCCAGCCGCTCCCACCGCGCAGGAGATCGAGCTTTTCGTCACCATGATGGCGCACTTCGCTCGTCAGACCGGAATGCCGGTGCTGCGCGTGACTGTTGCCACTGCGGATGCCATGAAGCAGGGGGCGAATACGGATTTCATGGTGCTGGGCACAGGAGACGATCAGCCGGCGTTTGATCGCCTGGGCAACGCGCTGCCGGTGAATGTGCGCGCCGGCCAGGTGCAGGTACGCGATACGCTGGGGCTGTTTACTCCGTTTCATCATGCGTGGTGGAAGATTCCAGCTCCGGACCACTCCGAATCGGGTGAGCTGACCGCTTCCGGCGTGCCGGATTCCGTCATTGAAGGCATCGAGTCGCCGTATCAATCCGGCAGAAGCATCGTCGTCATCAACATCAAAGACGCGGCGACGTATGACACCTTCATTACCAATTTTTTGAAAGTGGAACAGGCCAGCGACATCAGCGACACCGTGACGGTGATGCACGGGAATGAGTTTCAATCCTTTCGGATTGGAAACAACGTCTATCATGTAGGGATGTTGCCGTGGTGGAATCGGCTGACGCTGTGGTTTGTGGATGTGCCCTGGCTGGCGGCGATTCTGGTCACGCTGATCGCATTTCTGCTGGCGGTGTGGACGCGCATCTGGCTAAGGGAACACGCGCGCAAACGACTGCAAATGGAAGGATGAGCATGGTGCGATGGCGACGAGCGGCAGCAGCGTTGGGAATCCTTCTGTTTCTGGCGGCGAGCACCTCCGCACAGGCGCCGACAGAGGAAAGCGCTGCATCTCTGTGGCAGGCCTATGCTGGACACTTCCTCTCACCGGATGGGCGCGTGATCGATCCGCAGGGTGGAGATCGAACCACATCGGAAGGGCAAAGCTATGCCCTGTTCTTTGCGCTGGTGAACAATGACCGCGCGCGGTTTGACCAGTTGCTGGCGTGGACGCAGACGAACCTTGCCGGCGAACATCTGGGAGCGCGTCTGCCGGCGTGGGAGTGGGGCAAACGCAAGGATGGATCGTGGGGACAGATCGACCCAAACTCCGCATCGGACTCCGACCTGTGGATTGCCTACGACCTGATCGAAGCGGGTCGGCTGTGGAAAGCTCCAAAGTACGCAGCGATGGGCCGACGGATGTTGCCGGAGATTGCGCGGCGTGAGACGGCTACGCTGAGCGGCTTCGGCCCGGTGCTTTTGCCGGGTGAGTACGGATTTCATTTGCAGAAGTCGTGGATACTGAACCCCTGTTACACGCCGCTGTTTCTGCTGGAGCGATTGGCAAAGGTCGATCCGGCGGGTCCGTGGATCGGGATTGCGCTCAAGCAGCCGGAGCTGGTCGCGCAGAGTTCGCCGGGCGGGTTCACGATGGACTGGGTGAGTTATACGCCAGGGACGGGCTTTGCGCCGTCGCTGGAGAGCGCCGTGAAGTCGGAGGGCGCGCTGGGCAGTTATGACGCGATCCGCGTGTATCTGTGGGCGGGGATGACCAGCGCAGAGCAGCCGGCGCGGCGCGAGATGCTGAAAAGCCTGAGCGGGATGAGCGGCTATCTGGCACAGCACGGCGCTCCACCAGAGAAGGTGAATGCGTTGGGAGTGCCGCTGGCGGGCGACGGCCCTGTGGGCTTTTCCGCTGCCGTACTGCCATTTCTGGAGGCTTTGGGCGATTCTGCGGACGCCACGCGGCAGATGCAGCGGATAGAATCGCAACTGGATGAAAAAACGGGACTTTACGGGAAGGTTCCAACCTACTACGATCAGAATCTGATCTTGTTTGGAGTGGGCTGGATGCAGAAGCAGTTTCGCTTCTCAGACAGCGGAGAATTGATCGTGCCATGGCAGCATCGTTGAGACGATGGCGAACTCGGAGATGGTTGGGCTGGACGGCGGCGTGGGTGCCGGTCTTGATGCTGGCCTGCATCGCTGCGCCTGTCCGCGCGCAGCAGGTCAGCCAGGCTGAGACCATCCTGATCCAGAAGGCACAGGCGCTGGAAGCGCGCGGACGGCCCGATCTGGCGGCGCAGGTGTGGCAGCAGATTCTCTTGTCCGATCCGAAGAACCCGCAGGCACTGGCGGGTGTGGCGCGATCGTTTCGTCTGAGTGGCAATTCGGCGGCTTCGAGCGCGGCCATCGAGAAGCTGCGCAAGCTGAATCCAAACGATCCGAATATCAAGAAACTGGAAAGCCTGCACAGCAATCGCTCGCAGGATCAGCGCCTGGCGATGGCCGGCACGCTGGCCAAATCCGGCAATGCGGTTGCGGCGATGAAGATTTATCGCGAGTACTATGGCGATCATCCGCCGGATGGCGATATCGGCCTGGCTTATTACGACACGTTATATGCCACGCCGGATGGACGGGATGAAGCGATTGCCGGCATGCGTGCGATGGCGGCGCGCAATCCTTCGGATCCACGATTTGCGGTGGAGCTGGGCCGGATGTTGACCTACGATCCGCGAACGCGCGCGGAGGGCATCCGGATTTTGCAGCAGAATCAGGGCGTGGACGATGCAGCGACCGCGCTGCGCCAGGCGCTGCTGTGGGACGCGGCCAATCCGGCATCGGCCACCGAGCTGCGGGATTATCTGAAGAGCAATCCGCAGGACAAGGAACTGGCGCAGAAGCTGCATGAAAACGAGGACAAGCTGGCGCAGATGAACTCCGGCATCGCGCGGACGCCTGCGGAGCGAGCCGCCTTTGCGGCTTTGAATGCGCATCGGCTGAAGGAAGCCGATACGCGCTTTGCGGCGATCCTGGAACAGAGTCCGGACAATCCGCGCGCGGCCGTGGGCATGGGTTATGTGCGGATGCAGCAGAGCAACTTTGGCGCAGCGGTCAGCTATTTCACCCAGGCGAACGCGAATGGATATCACAGCGCCGCGGTCAGCAGCGCGCTGGCCACTTCGCGCTTCTGGTACACGATGAGCGAGGCGGCGGATGCGGCCAAAGCGAACGAGACCGATCTGGCCGAAGAGCGCTATCGTGCCGCTCTGGCGATGCGTCCGCAAAGCCCGGATGCGCTGAGCGGGTTGGCCGGGCTGTATCTGAAGGAGCAGCGATACGCGACGGCGATCAACACCTATCAGACGCTGCTGCGCAGGCGTTCCACTTCAGCCGACAACTGGCGCGGGCTGTTCCAGGCGCAGGTGCAGGCAGGCCAGGGCGCACAGGCATTGCAGACCACACGGCGGTTTCCCCTCGCCGTGCGCAACACGCTGAATCGCGATCCGGTTTACCTGCAAGCTCTTTCGACGCTGTATCAGTCGCAGGGACAGACGGCGTTGGCGCAATCGACGCTGGCGCGCGCGATGGCCTTGCCATTTCCCGCCGACGATCCGGCGCTGAAGATGGGAACGCAGCTTCAATACGCCGGGATGTTGACGCAGTCGCAGCAGTACAGTCAGGCAGTTGCGGTCTATCAGCAGATTCTGGGTCAGGATCCGAACAGCCTGCCGGCGTGGATGGGACTGACCTCCGCCTATCACCAGATGGGGCAGGATCAGGCTGCGATTCAAGTGGTGGAGCGGATGCAGCCGACGACCTATGATGCGGCGCTGGCCAATCCGGATTTTCTGTCGATGCTGGCGTCGATCTATCAGCAGGCCAATCAACTGGAGATTGCGCAAAGCCTGCTGGAGCGTTCGATTCATCTGCAGCAGTTGAACCATCAGCAGCCAACTCCGGCGCTGATGGCGCAGTTGGCGGGGTTGTATATGCTGCGCGGCAATACGCAGCAGGCGTATGAGTTGTATCGGCACATTCTGACGGAGCATCCGGACAATCTGAATGCCTGGCAGGGATTGATCGGGACGCTGCAAAGCACGAATCACACTGCGGAGGCGCTGCAACAGATTCAGTTGATTCCGCCTGCGGTGCGCGCGCGGCTGGAACAGAACGTGGATTTTGTGCAGACAGAGGCGAGCTTGTACTCTTCGGCGGGAGACACGGCGCTGGCGACGGCGTATTTCAATCGCGTGCGCGGATATTATCGGGCGGCGCATCGACCGATGCCGGCGGCAGCGGAGATTCAAAGCGCCTATCTGCTGTTCAATGCGAAGAACGATCGCGCGCTGTATCCGGCATTGATGCAGCTTGGCGCGCGCAACGATCTGACGATTGCGCAGCGCAGGACGGTGCAGGGATTGTGGGCTAACTGGGCTGCGCGACGGGCAACGGCGGATGTGGCGCGCGGAGATACACGGCAGGCAACGGAGCTGCTGGATGCCACGGCGCAGGCGTTCCCGAATAATCCGGATGTGCTGCGCACGGTGGCAGGTGGCTATGTGACGGCGGGCCATGCCAAGGAAGCGCTGGCGCTTTTTCGCAGCATCGGCATGCAGAATGCGACGTCGGCGGATTACCAGGGCGCGATTGGCGCGGCACTGGCGGCGAATGACAGGAATCAGGCCGAAGCGTGGCTGCGCGATGCGCTGAACCTCTATCCGCACGATCCTTCGATTCTGGGAGCGGCGGCGCGATTTGAACAGGTGCGTGGCGATAATGCGCGAGCGGCGGATTATTGGCGGGCGTCGTTGCAGGCGATGGCTCCGGTGACGCCGACCGATACGCTGGCGCATGACCTGGTGAGGCCGGAGGACAGTGCGACGGTGTGGAAGGCGAATACGCCGCGCCAGCTTGCCTCGCTGCTGAATCCGGATGACCGGCCATTTCAGAACACGATTCAGCTTCCGCCGCTGCCTTCCTATGGGCACGATCCTTACGACGGCGCAGCGCCGGTGAATCTGCCTGGCAATGCGGGGTCTGCGTATGCGGCGGCCTCTCCGGCGACAGAATCGAATAGTGCGGTGATGTCGGCCTTGCCGCCGTATGCGCAGACCGCGCAGCCGATGTCGAGCGCTTCGGTTGCGCCTGCGCTGCCCGCGGCGGGAACGATGGACGACAGCGCTGTCGAGAGCACTGGCGCTGCGGCGCAACCATCCGGTTTGGCCCAGTCCAGTCAGGCCCAGTCGAGTCAGGCCACAGCGCGGCGACAACACAGGCGACCAGGCGCGAAGAGCCTCGGTTCGGATACTTCGACATCGTCCGGATACGAGGGGCAGATGCATCTGCCTGCGGGCGGGCAGACGGTGATCCAGACCGATGGAGCAGGACAGCCAGGCAGCGTGAGCGGAACGGGCGGTATGGGGGCGGCTCAGCCGGATGCGGGCGAGCAGCTTCCGCAGCAGGTTCCGCCTGCCGAGTTGCAGTCTTCGCCGGAGATCACCGAGCCGCAGGCGTCGATGCCAAACGGTCCGGGCCTGGGCGGCGCAGGGGTCGGTGGGCTGCGCATCAGCGCACAGCCGATGGGCGCGTTGGCGGCGCGGACGCAGGCGATGCTGGCTTCAGAGACGGACTCGCAACTGACGCAGGGAATGGAGCTGCCAGGCGGTAACGGGGGATGGTCGGCGACGCAAATGGCCGCGGGACAGAATCCGGAGAGCGCAACGCTCGGCTATCGTGAGGCGCAGTACACGCCTTCGGCTCAGGATGCGGCTGCGGCGGCGTATTCCGCGCGGCAACAACAGCAGCCCGTGCAGCAGCAGCAGACGCTTCCGTATACGCCACCACCGG